>JAOXRY010000113.1 GCA_025800305.1 Campylobacterales bacterium
TCCGATATGGAGTTTCTTACTTGCCTCTTTTATCTCTTCGTTTTTCTCTTTGAGAGTTAGGATTGCTTTTTTTCTGCCTATTTCTTCAAGCTCGTATTGATATAAATAGTTATCTTGAAGGTTTCTAAAGCCTATAAGATCTCCTACTTTAGACCTTCTTGATTTTACAATGTGGGTATAGTTATCTCCACTTATTTCTAATGTATCAGAACCAGACTCTTCTTGGTAAAAAAAAATCAAATTAATTAGTTGTTATGTGCTCTTTAGCCCATGTTAAAGAGGCTATTCTTACAACTTTGTCAGGACTAACTCCCATGATTTTATCTAACTCAGCTTGGAGAACTTTGGCACTTGCTAAATAGGTCACTTTTGCTTTTCCTCTAAGCCCACCTTTTTTTACACTTTTAATACGTGCAGGGTTAAAAGGTCTATGATTTTTATACATACTAAAATGAAGATGTGCTCCTGTAGAAAGTCCTGAGTTTCCTAAAAATCCAACAATTTTTCCTTGTTTGATTTTTCTTCCTCTTTTGATTCCTCTACCGTATCCACTCATATGTGCATAAAGAGATCTCCATCCGTTTTTGTGCTGAACAATTACAGTTCTTCCATAACCACCTTTTCTTCCAGCCATAACAACTCTTCCATCAGCTACGCTTTTAATTGGTGTTCCATATCTTGCAACATAGTCTACCCCATAGTGAGGTCTATAGATTTTTAAAATTGGGTGAAGTCTTCTGTGGGTAAATCGTGAAGAAATTCTTCTATACTGTATAGGATGTTTTAAAAACATACCTTTTAAAGGCTTAGCATTTTCATCATAGTACCCTTCATCTTCAGGGTTAAAAATTGCATATTTTTTTCTTTTATTGACTTCAACAACAGCGGCTTTAATATTTGGTGTTCCCCAAGTTTTTCCTAGCCTTACTTTTCTTTCGTAGATAATACTAATCTCATCATCTTTTCTTAAATCTTGCCTAAAATCTACTCTATCATTGAAAACAGAAGCTAGTTCAATTGCTAATTTGGAATTTCCTGTGATCTTTTTTAAATCATAAAGAATTGAACTTTGAAGTTTAAAAGTTACACTCTCTCTTACCAGTTCATAATCGATAGGTATTACATTAAACTCATAAGTTCCATTGTTGTTATAAATTGAGATCTGCATCTCTTCACTGATTGGAATTAATGTGTGTAAAAGTGTCTGTTTCTCATCTCTTAGCTCATGGTAATAGGTACCAGCAAAGATCATGTGGACAACATCTTGGTCATCTTCATTTAGATTATAATAAAGGCTTTGGGGAATATTGTTTTTTTCTAAATATGTCAGAAAAGTTGTTCCTCTTTTCCACCACATCTCTTGAGATTCTAAAGACCACAAAGAGATAAAAGAAAACAAAAAGATTAAAACTAGCCTCAAAAAATATGCCCTTATTTTTTATGTTATACAATTATCGTTCAAAATCCAATATTTTGAACTGGGTATTATACCATAGAGAATTATGTAGGACTATCATGGCAACAATAAAAAAATTTGTAAAAGATTCATTAAGTGAAGATCTCGGTCGGGGAGATCTTTTTGGTAAGTGTGTTCACCCTAAGATAAAAGAAGCTGTAGTAAAAGCAAAAGATGATGGTATATTTGCTGGAGAGATCTATGGAAAAGAGCTTCTAAAGCTTACAAAAGTAAAAGCTACATTCAACAAAAAAGATGGTGATAGTTTTAAAAAAGGAGAAATCCTAATTGAACTAAAAGCAGAAGATACTACACTTTTGGCAATAGAAAGAACTCTTTTAAATACATTACAACATGCAAGTGGTATCGCTACTCTTACAAATAGTTATACAAAAAAACTAAAAAAATCAAAAATCAAACTATTAGATACAAGAAAAACAAGACCCCTTTTAAGACATTTAGAAAAGTATGCAACAGCGATAGGCGGTGCTACAAACCATAGAATGGGGCTTGATGATTGTTTAATGATTAAAGATACCCATCTTGGGACTATTGAAGATCTTGGAAAGTTTGTTGAAGAGGCTAGAAAAAACATCCCTATGACAGCTCCAATTGAAGTTGAGTGTGAAAATACAATAACAGCTAAAAAAGCGTTAAAAGCAGGTGTGGAAGTGATTATGTGCGATAACATGGATCTAAAAACAATAGAAGAGGTTATCAAACTAAGAGACAAACACTCTCCAAAAACAAAAATAGAAGTCAGTGGAAATATTACAATTGGCACACTAGAAAAATATGTTGATTTAAAGATTGATTATATTAGTACAGGAAGCATCATCCATCAAGCAACATGGCTTGATCTTTCTATGAAAATGAAAGAAAATTAATCTTCTGGAAAAAGAGTTTTAACTATATATTCTAAATCATTTTTCTTGTGAAATGGTTTTTTAAAGTAGTGGACACCTGAACAGTCCCAGTCTACTTCTAGATTGATTTTTATATCACCACTTAAAATAAAAATTTGCTGTTCTGGATTGATTTTTAAAACCTCATCAATTAACTCACATCCAGACATATTAGGCATTGTACAGTCAGTGATAATAATATCTATAGAATCATCTTGTTTATAGATTCCTAAAGCCTCTACTCCATCACGGGCAAGAATAACTTTTTTAAACCTTCTTCCTAAGATTCGCTCCATTGTCTCTCTTTGAAGCTCTTCATCATCAACAAATAAAACTGTAATATCTTTTAATTTTTCAATCATAAGTAGATTATAGCTGAATTTTTTACTTTTCTGTTCTTAATGTATATAAAAAACCCCCTTGATTAGTAGAAGAAACGGTCTGCTTTATAATAGAAAACTGCTCCCCATCAAAGATCTGTTTTCTTTCTACTTCATCTTCTTTATAGAGAATTTTTTTTGAATTTAGATAGTTTTTAAAAGATAAACTGTCTATCGTGTAATTTTTTGAAATTACATCGTAGAGATTTTTTTCTAAATTATCAAGATCTGGTTCACCATGGAAGCCATAAACAGAAAGGATCATTGGAACCTCTTTTTTAGTAGCTAAAAAACCTATCATTTTGGTATTTTTATTTGCCATATCTAAAAGAGCAAGTCCAACAATTGATATTATAATTACGCTGACAAGAACTTCTATTAGAGTAAAAGAAGCTCTACTATCTTTCTTTGATTCCAACTCTAATCGCTTCATCCATAGAAGTAACCCCTCTTTCTACCAAAGTTACAAGCTGGGAGCTAAGGGTTTTCATACCATTTTGTATTGATAAAGTCCTAATTTCATGGTCATCAACCTCATCTTTTAAAAGTTCAACAACATTATCTTCCATTTTAAAAAGTTCTCCAATTGCAACTCTACCACTATACCCTGTATAGTTACACTCTTTACAACCTTCAGATCTATAGATTATTGCATCATCTTTAATAGCAAACTCTTCTTTGTAAACATTAGCGACCTCATCTTCACACTTACAAGAATTACAAAGTTTTCTAACAAGTCTTTGGGCTAGTACACCTAAAATTGCTGAAGAAATTAAAAATCTTTCTACTCCCATATCAACCATTCTTGTAATTGCTGCTGTTGCATTATTGGTATGAAGTGTAGAAAAAACAAGGTGTCCAGTTAAAGAGGCTTGAATAGAGATTGTAGCTGTTTCTCCATCACGGATTTCCCCTAGCATAATTACATCTGGATCTTGTCTTAAAATTGAACGAAGACCAGAGGCGAAAGTAAGCCCTACTTTATCATTAACTTGTACTTGGGAGATATTATCTGATTTGTACTCTACAGGATCTTCCACTGTAATTATATTTTTTTCAGGAGTTGCAACTTGCTGTAAAAAAGCATGAAGAGTTGTTGATTTACCACTTCCTGTAGGACCTGTTACAAGAATGATTCCATGAGAGTGTTTTAGTAGTTCATCAAATTCTGCTATAAGTTCTGGCTCAAATCCTAGATCTTCCATGTGGGGAATATCTTCAGACTCCATAAGAATCCTCATAACGATTCTTTCCCCATAAAAGGTAGGAAGGGAGCTTACCCTAATATCAAGAACTTTTCCAGCGATTTTTACCTGAGTCCGTCCATCTTGTGTGATTCTCTTCTCAGAAATATCCATATTAGAAATAACTTTGATTCTAGAAATTACAAAAGACATAACTTTTCTATCAAGATCTACATATTTTACTAAGGCTCCATCGATCCTAAACCTTATTTCCCCTTTAAACTCATGGACTTCAATATGAATATCACTTGCTTTTCTTTTAATAGCTTGATAAAAAAGAGAGTTAACAAATTTAATAATAGGAGCAGACTCTTCTGAACTTAAAAGATCTGAATCATTTCTTAGAAAATCTGATAAAGAGAATTCATCTTCATCTACTGCGATCTCATCAATCTCTTCTTGGTTTGTAATATCACCTAAGGCATTATCGGTACGAAGCTCTAAAAACTTATTATAAAGTCTTTCAAATGAGTCTTCATCAAGAAACACAATTGGATAATCAAAAGTGTGTTTTGCGATAAAGCCTAAAGCATCTGCTAAGTGGTTCTCACTAATGCATATTGTTGTTGTACCATCCACTTCACTAAACAGCACATAATACTTAATTGCAAGAGGAAGATCTACATCTTCTAATTCTAAAGGAGATAAGTTTACATCTTCAAGTTTAGGAAAATCAATCATTTTTACTCTTTAGATGTCGCCTCAAAAAACTTCTTTCTTAACTCTTCCTCATCAACTAATCTCTCTCGAAGTTTTGCCAAGTGATCACTACTTTGAATAATGTATGGAGTCACAATAATTAGTAGATTCTGCTTTGCACTACTATTATTGTTATTTCTAAAAAGTCTTCCTAGAAACGGTATCTTAGAAAAAAACGGTACACCTGTTGTTGCTTCTGACTCATCACGTCTTGTCATTCCACCAAGAACTACAGGTTCTCCATCTTTTACAATGGAGACAGTTTTAATTCTACTTTTTGTTGTTGTTGGCTGTCCATTTCCATCAGGAGATCCTAAGTTTTCTACCTGAACTGAAACCTCTAAAGCAACTTGACTTTCTGAAGAAATTCTAGGCTTTACAGTAAGGCTAAGACCAACATCTTGTCTTTTATAAGAGTTAACTGTTCCCCCTGTAGTTTGAGTATTTGAAGCTGTTTGGATAGAGATTGTTTTACCAACATAGATATCAGAAGGTTTATTGTTAATACAAAGTATAGAAGGTTCTGAAAGTGTTTCTGCTACACCTTTGTTTTCTAAAAGGTTAAGTCCAACTCCTGCTAAAAATGCTGCTGATTTTAAATCTACTGCATCTTGAAAACTATCAGAAATATCAGTACCTTGTGCTTTAATATGATTTGTAGCAAGAGCTAAGATCCCAGGTCCTGCATTTCCATAGTTAAAGCCTATCTCTTTCCCTTTATTTTCATTGACCTCTACAATTGTCGCTTTGACATAGACTTGTTGTCTTGGAGTGTCAAGGGTTTTTACCAGTTCTTTAATTTTTTTAATATCATGAATCAAAGCTACAACTATAAGTGCATTCATCTCATCATCAGAAGTGATACTAGGTTTTACAATTTGACCTTTTGTTGCCGTTTTTGTAAGAATTGTAGTTACAGAAGTTGCAAGAGTTTTTGCATCTGTATGAGTTAGCTTAATAATCTCAATTTGAGGGGCATCTAGATCTTCTTTTTGGTCTAGTTTTTCAACAAGTTCTTTTACGTAAGTAATTTGTTTTTGGGTTCCAACAACAATTAAAGAGTTTGCACTGTCATCCTTTAAAAGAGTAAATTTTGAAGTCTCTACATTCTGCTTTATTTTTGCTTTTGTAATAGCATTAATTTGGGCATGTACTGTTGATACCTTTGCATATTTAACTTTTACAAACTCTACATTTTTCTCAGTATCATCAACCAAAGCTTCTATTGCACTTTGAATCGTTTTTATATTTCTTGGATACTCAGAGACAAGCATAGTATTTGACTCTTTCATTGTTACAAGTTTTGCAGATGGTGAAAGAAGGTGCCTAATCTTTTGAACAACGATATCAATGTTTTCATTTTTCACACGGATTGCTTGTGTTGTCATAAGCTTTCTCTTCCCAAGACTTTTTACAACAGGAAGATTCTCTTTGGCAGCAATCGAACTTCTTACAACTTTATAGTAGCTTCCTTCTTCAATAACCGTAAACCCCTTAGTCTCAAGAACACTAATTAAAATATCTGCTATCTCATCTTTGTAAATCGCCTTTGTGGAAATAAAGTCTATTTTCCCACTTATATCTTGTGTCATTAAGATATTTTTTCCATAGATCTTTGATGTGATTTTTAAAAATTCTTTAATTGTTAGATCTTTTAATGCCAGATCTATCTTTTCTCTTTTACCTGCTGAAAAAAGAAGAGTCACTGTAATTAAAAAAACACTAATAAATTTCATATTCCAACTCCCTTTCTTCTCCATTTCTTAATAGTACCATTTTAAAAACCTTTATTTTATCAATCTGCTTATAAAGCTTTAACGCATCTTTTACACTGGTAAGTTTCAATCCATTAGCTTCTATTAATCTATCTCCTCTTTGAACTCCAAGCTTTTGAAAGATTGAGCCTTGCTTAACATATGTGATTACAAAACCTGCAATCTTTCCACCTTCTCTATGGGGAGCCAATCTGATCTCTTTTTGAATTAAGTTAATGTTTTTTCTATATCTTTTAACTTCACTTCTTTCAACTCTATCAACTTGCTGTTTTGTATCCATTTTACTGCTAACGGGAAAATCAGGCTTTACTGTTCTAACTTCAGTAACTTTATCTTCTTTTAAAAGCAACTCGTACTCTTTTCCACCTTTTTCAAAAATAGCTTTTTTAGAAAGAATCTTTTTTAAAACATATCCCTCATAAGTGTCTCCTCTAGAAACTAATCTATCCTTCCTTGTTCTATTATTGATAACCATAATAAAACCACCACCATCTTCTTGGGCATATACTGCTTTTAGTAAAAAATTATTCATAGTAAGTGCTATAGAGGAGTTTTGTGAAGCTTTAGGTTTTTCAATAATTGCTTCTTGTGAGATGCTTATAGCTCTGGGAAAATTAAATAAAAAATAATTCTCTTCTGTTTTCTCTCCTGTGTATTCCAATGAAGAAGTTGGAAGATAAGAGATAGCAACAGTTGCCAGTAATTTAGCTACTGTAATAATAGAAACTGCTGTAATTAACTCAAACTTAAATTTTAAAATATTTTTCATATTAAAAAGAGTATTCATAAACATACCCTTCTTTATCTTTCTTTAAAAATCTTCTAAGTTGAGGTTTAAATTTTTTCACTGTAATTGTTGAAGGTTTTAACAAAATAGAGATTTTTCTCTCTATTAAATTAACACTTCCTTCTAATACACCAAAATCTCCCTCTCCGCTAATATCAACTAAATGAGGCATCCAAAGACCATAAGTAATTGAAATTTCTTTTACATCTCCAGGAACAAAATCTTTGAGATCTTCACTTATCACAACATTAGAAAGAGAGATCTTATTGTAAAAAAGAGTGAAAATTGTAGAAAAACTTTCAACCTTTCCACCTTCGATTCCATCATAAAAAATAGTTCCATAATCGAGAGAAAATCCAAGACCAAAATCTGTTAGTTCTTCATTGGAAATAAAAACTTTATAATCTTTTCCTAATCTTTCTCCATAGTAATAAAGCTCTTTTTTAGGGATAAATACAATAGCCATATAAAAAGCAAAAAATATAAAAAAGACTACTTTACCAAATTTTTTCAATACTCAATCCTAACTTCTAGATCTGAGGTAAACTCATCTATTTTTGTTACCTTAAAAGTTTTAACAATATAAGAGTTTTCCAAAACTTTTTTAGTAAGTCTTTTTAAAGTGTCTTTATCAATTCCTTTTAATAGAACTTTAAATTCTTTTTTCGAGGATTTTTTATATTCAATTTTATCTTTTAATTTTCCACCACTAAAAAGACTTTCTAATCTCTGTCTTTTAATCTTATTGGTTTTCCACTTCTTTTTTAGATTGCTAACAGCTTTTAATTCAACTTCCTCTTTTGAGATCTCTCTTTGTTTTTCTGTTAGTTCTGTTTTTGTCATTGTGTTATTGACAACAACCAACAGTAAAACACCAGTTAATCCAGCCAATACAAGATTTAACTTCATAGCTTAAACCTTATTGTAATTTCCTTCTCAGACTGGGTAAAGCTTCCACCTTTTAGTCTTTTTTCAAGCTTCTCTCTTACTTCTGTTTTGTTATAAATAAAAACTGCTTTTATCTCTTTTTTAGAAAGTGAAATATCTTTAAAATAGTTCTCTTTGTCTGTTGTAAAAGAGGTTATATTTGTGAAGATCTCTCTAATTTTATTCTGTTTTTTGTTGATAACAGTGTATTTATCTTTCAGTGCTTTTCGTTGGAAGCTTGTTCCTGGAAGTCCATATTTTTTTACAAGAGATGATTTTTCATTTTCTAACTTTTCCAGATCAGAACTAAGACTAGAGCCGCTTACAATCTCCATTATAATCCAAAGAAGGATAAAGCCTATAGGAATAAAAAAGTTCTTATCATCAGCAGCTCCACCTCCTGTACTTCTATATTTAAAATATGTATTACTAAGAGTAAGATCTAACATATCAAAATCAGTAGGATTTTGAGCATATTGTAAAGGCATTACAGAAACCATTGCATTTTGATGAATCAATGCAAATCTATCGCTTATCTTACAAATCCTTTCTCCAGTACACTCATTTTGTGCGAAATAGACGTTTCCTATAAATTCTCTTTTTATACCTTGTGCTAAAAGTTCTTTTAAGATCTTCTCTTTATCATAAGCAAAAAAGAAAAACTCGCCATCAATTTTTGTAGCTTTATAATCGAATTTTCCTTCATTTGGAAGATGTCCAAAAAAGATAGATTCAGTAAGTTTTTTAGCTTTTCTCAAAGAGTCTATTTCCAACTCTTCTTTTTTACACCAATAATACGCAGGAGACAATATGAGATTTGTTTTTTCGCGAACTCCTGTTAAATCACTATCTGAATGGACAAAGCACACAGGTCTATTGGTGTTTTTTACAAGACTCTCAATTTTTTTCAGATCTAGATTTTTATAGTCAAAAGTTTTTATTTTTTCAATAAGATCTTTAGAAGAAAAACTGGATTTTTTGTATTCAAACTTCTCTTTTAATGCTGGTATATTTATATTCTTAATTATATTTTCCATTTAGATAATCTTTAAAGCATGAATAATACCAAAAGAAACCTTGAATAAAATCTTTTGTACAAAGGGTTTATTCAAAGGAGCAACAAACCAAAAAAACTAAGCTAAACCTCACAGGTAAAAGGATAATGATAAACAGTATCATTTTTAAATGGTGGGCTGGAGTCAATCATTTTTATATTAATAAATACCCTATCTAAAATAAATTCCAAATATGTGGTACATATAATACCCCTAAAAATGCCCCTAAAACTTTTTGCTTATGTTAATTGAATACTAAAAAAATGAGTTATTACACTAGTAAAAAATTTCTATCTTTATCCTAATACTCAACAAATTTTAATATTCTTTTGTACTAATGTGGACTACATTGTAACAACTTGAACTTTATCAAAGATACTTTTTTTGTTAAAATATCTTAGCTAAAAGGAGATTCAAATGCACACTATACAGCTAGGTATACAAGAAGAACAATATAACTATATTCAAAAAAGCGGAATAGATATACAATCAAAATTTAATGAATTTCTTACAGGATTAATAATAGATAAGTATCCACCTATAACAACTTGTGAAGCTAAAGAAAGAGTTAAAAAAGCCGTCGAGGACTATAAAGCCAATGGTGACAACTACCAAGAAATAGATAGTAACTACTGGAATAAATTAAGAAATAAAATCTCTAACCATAAAGCTAACTAGTGAAAATTACTAACTCTCCTCTTTTTGAAAAAGAGCTAAATACAATCATATCTTTTATTTCAGATGATAGTATTAACAGAGCTTTAGATTTTACAAACTCTTTAGAAAGTGAAATTAATATACTTCCAGAAATGCCTTTCAAATTCAGACCATCATATTATTACGATGACAAAAACATTAGAGATATGATTTTTAAGGGATATACTATTCCTTATCTTGTTGATAGTGAAAAAAATGTAATTGTTATGCTTGAAATCTTTAAATGGATTAATAGATAGTTCTATTCACCCTAAAGGTGAATAACAGTTAAAATCATAAATAAGGTTTTAAAGTTGAACTGTATACCCATCTTATTAATCATTGTTCTAGTC
>JAOXRY010000135.1 GCA_025800305.1 Campylobacterales bacterium
GATGGATAAAGTCATTAAAAGAGACTTTAGAAACAAGAACTTGGATGATTTTTTCTTTTTCCAGATCTGAAAGCTTACTCTTTTTAAAAACTTCTTTTAATCCTTCTGTTAGATCTTCATCATTTTTTTCGTAAGTTAAGACTTTAGTTATCTCATTGGTTAGAAGCTTATCGTGTAATATGTTTTCAGCAGTGATTTTTGAAGAGGCTTTTTCTATTGTTGATTTTAAAAGATGAAAGCCAATCATTTTATTATTAAATTTCTCTTTTTCTGCTAAATCTGGAAGTAAAGACTCTCTTGTATTTTTATCAAAATAGTCTACTCTTTTAAAAAGTGAAGACTGTGGAAGTTCTAGCTCTTTTCTAATGGCTTTATATGTAACTGTTTTTTTCTGTTTACATAGATCTAAAATCTTCTCAATTTCAGTTTTAGTAAGCCCTCTTTCCTCTCCCTCTTCTAAGATCTTATTGTTAATAATCTCTGTTAGGGTTACAAACTCTTCTCCACTTAGAGATCTTTTTGGAGCTCTTTTTTCTTTTTTTTCAAAGATACACTTTCCAACCATCTTCTCTATAGAAGCTAAACCTTTTTGAGTAAAGGCTAGATCTAAGAACTCTTTTTTTAAATTTTCTGTTGCAAAGTAATTTTCGTATGCAATCTGTTTTTCAAATAGTTTATTTACTTCATCTTCTAGCATCTCTCTTGAAATTGAAAATGAATAATCCCCTTTACTATTTCTTCTTTTTAAGGTTCTGTCTTTTTTACTTTCACAATAGATCATCTGACCAATAGTTAAATACCCATTAGCTTCCATACGCTCTTTGTTGTTTTTAATTCCTGAAAGGACTTTTTTCCCTTCTGTATTTCCCTCTTCTTCTGATTTTCTATTGGATTTATACCCTCTATGTTTTCCTATATGGGTTAATACTCTAACAAACTCAAAAGGTTCTAGTTTTCTCTTTAATCCCTTATCTCTTAATTGCCAAACATCTTTTTTATTTTCTTGTAAATAAATGTTGTTTTTTTCAAAAAGATCTTCATAACTAGCAAGATTGTTTCTTATAAAAAGTTTTTTGATTTTCTCTATTCTGATACGTTTTCTTTTTGTAGCTCTTCTTGCTCCTCTTGCTTCACGTCTAGGAAGAGCTAAGGAGCTTCCATCTTTTGGATTTTCTGCTCCTGTAAAAATTCTAACACCACTATCAATTATTTTCGAATTCTCATCATCAAAATCTATCACTCCCCAACCAATAGAAGTAATACCAAGATCTAAACCTAAAATCCTCTCACCCATAAAGCTTCCTAATTTTTAAGATAATTTTTGTAAAATAAAACTATAGCATATCCGAGTGAGAAAGGTAAAGCTATAATAAACGGTTTAGGGTAATCCGTGTAAGGCTCTGAGTAAACTCATCCTAAAAAACCCTAAATCTATAAATCTTCTTTATTGTAATATTTCAAGAAAAATTGGAAAACATTGTTAAAAAAATCACTTTGTAAATTTATCTTTATTTATGCCTTTTTGCCATACTTCTATTTTTTAGTATCAAAACTATCTGGATTTCAGTTAAATTTCATGGTTGAAATTCTTAACTATACAGGATTAGGTGGCTTTGTTGTGACTCATGTGATTGGTCTTTTAATCTTTACAATGATTGGTGATACTTTCTTCGCTTGTGACATTATCAAAGATGAAGTGGATATCAAAGAAAAAGGATTCTAATTACACGTTTACAGAGAATAACAGTTAGTTATTCTCCATGAAAATATTTAAAAATAAATACCAATAAAATAATCATACAAAACATTTCAACAATAAACATACCTCCAAAACCAATACTAGAAACTAAGATTCCTCCAATAATGGCAGAAATAATTCTTGTCAATGCAAATAGACTTGCTTGAATAGAGTAGTCAATTCCACGGGAACTACTTCGACTATAGTCCATTATCATTGAAAAAATAATAGCTGAGGATAGAGCAATTGCTAAAGCTGTAAATGTTATTGCAAGTAAAAAGTATTCAACTGTTAAATTTAAATATTCGGTTGTAATAAGTACTAATACACTTAATATATTAAACCCCATAAATGTGATTAAAAGAGTTTTTTTTGAAAACCTCTTACCTATTTCACTTGTTACTATTCCACCAATAAAGCCTATAGTTCCACCATAAATTCCAACATATATTGCAACATCATCAGGCTTCATCCCTTTACTAATAAGATATGGTTTCATAAAGATCCAAACAGCACTAATAAAAGCAAAATAAAAAGAGAGAATAAATACCCATATACCAATATCTTTTTGAGTAAAAAAGGAGAGAATAGTTTTAAAAGATACTCTCTTTTCTTCTATTTTTTCATTGTTTTCATCAATATATGATAGAGAGATTAACGATAATCCAACCATACCAGCCATAATTAAAAAGGTACTTTGCCAACCAAGGTGATTGTACACAAGTAAAAACACCCCTCCTCCTAACAGTCCTGCTAAAAAGAATCCACTTATCTTATAACTCCCTGCACTAATTCTATCACTCTTATTAAATACTTTAATTGTCAATGCATTCAGTGGTATATCTAAAAAAGTTGAAATTAGAGCTGTTACAAAAATAGCTCCAAAAACAACATAGATATTCTCATCTAAAGATAAAAAACTAATAAAAATTAAAAGTAGTATGTAGACAATAGAGATAAGGTATACCCATTTTTTATAGTGGTTTTTATTAAATACAATCCTATCAATTGGCTGTGATAACAAAAATTTTATGACTGTCGGAATACCTATAAGCTGGAAAAAACCAATAAAAGATCCTTCAAAGCCTTTCATTTGAAGGATCATAGGAAGTCCCATCATAAAAAATATAAATGGGGTCGAAAAAGAGGTAAAAAGAGTTCCAAATAGAAGATTATTTTTCAATAGTTGATTCATAGCTTACTTCTTTACTATATGTACCTGATTAGGTGTCATCGGAGTATCGTGGGTAGTGTAAGAGTTAATACTTTTAAAACCTATCTCCTTGAAAAGATTTGTTAGTTCCATAGGTCTTAAAACACTTCTTTCTTGCATATTAAGAAATAAGAAATAGAAATAATTGTCTATATTTTCTTTACTGTTTTCATCAACTTCTACATGAATACTAACTAGAATACCATTGGGGTTTAAACTGTCATAAATCTTTTGTATTACTTCTTCTTTGTTTTGAAAAAAATAGAAGATATTACTACACCAAATCAAATCATAACCACTTCCAATATCATTTTTTTCAATATCTCCGCTAAGTGTCTTTACCCTACTTTCTAAACCATACTCTTTTATATGTTCTCCTGCAATATCTGTCACTTCTTTATAATCGAAAAGAACCCCTTGAATCAAAGGGTTTTCTTTGGCTATTTCTAGCCCGATAATACCAGAAGAACAACCAAGATCAAGAAATTTTTTCATTCCTTGAAAATCTTTTAAATTTTTAACAATATCCAGTGCTGTTGGCAACATTAAATTCTCTTGTTCTTGTCGTAAAAACCTTTTTGCAACATCTGCCCACTTTTTAGGTTGTGGAGAGTTTTTTACTTTGCCAATACCATCTTTTACCAAATCTTTAATCATTGTTCTTCCACTCTCTAGCATATTTTGTCTATGGAGGAAAACATCTCCACAATATGATTTTTTTCCATGAACAAAAAATCTTTGAGCAATAGGTTCGTTTTTATAAAACTCACCTTCTTTCCAAAGAAGATCTATAAGAACTAAAGAATCTAAAAGAATCTTTGTATTATGAGGATTTGTTTCTAGAACCTTAGATAAACTTTGAAAAGTATGTGGTTCTTTTTCTAAAATCTTAAATAGTTGTAAATCCAGTGCTACACCTAAAACTTCTGTTTGATATTGGATTAAAAGTAGACTTAGATATTTATTAATATTGTTATTCATAGAGCCTCCTAAAATCTATAAGTTAGTTTACAACCAACTTCTCTAGGTTCTTTATAGACTGTAGTTGTTCCTTTAAAGTATGCTTGTTTGTGATGATGTTCTTTATCAAATAGATTGTTTGTATAGAGATATACATCGTAATTATCTCTCTCATAACCAACTTTCACATTAACAAGTTCATAAGGATCTTGAGAATATTTATTATCACTATCAAAATAAGTTTTACCATATCCATTAATGTCAGCTCTTCCATAATAACCTTTAGCATTTCTGTATTGGCTACCTATATTAAAGTT
>JAOXRY010000182.1 GCA_025800305.1 Campylobacterales bacterium
CTTCAAATTCCAAAAGAGCCTTATTGGATCTTTTTATATGTAGGAAAACAAGATGTGGTAATAGAAGGTCCTCCTCCTTCTTTAGGATTTTTATCAAAAGAGGATAGAGACAATAAATTGGCTTTAAAGGTTACAGGAAGCCTTACTCTATTGTTTCTTCTCTTCTCTTTTATCATTGGAAGTAGAAGGAGTATTAAATACAACTCTTCGAATTAACTACACTTATTGTAGTTAATTTGAGGGTTTACTTCCTTTTTAAAAAGAATTAAAAAAAATCCCTCTACAACAAAAAAACTATTGAAATAAGATAAGAAGATAAGTATCATACTGTCGTAAAATTTTATAATAAAATTATCACTTTGAACTTCAAAGCTATTTTTACTATAATTTCACCTACTAAAAACTAAGGAAAGCAATTGAAACATTTTTTTATGATAACAATTCTCATTGTCAATTTATACAGTAATAGTTTTGACAAGTCCAAAGATACAACTGTTAAAACAAACAGTTCTTTAGCCTCATCCCAAAAAAAAATAGATAAAACCTATTCTGAAACAGAAACTCTTTTATATGAATATAAAGATACTTTAAAAGAGAACCAAAGTCAAAAGATCTACAATAAAGATTTAAGAGAATTCATCAAATCACAACAAAAAGAGATAGAGTCTTTAAATACTCAAATTGCTGGAATTGAAGTAACTGCTAGAGAAGTTATGCCTCTTATTAAAAATATGGTTGTATTTTTAGACAAATTTATCCAGCTTGATGTTCCTTTTCTTTTAGATGAGAGACAAAAAAGAGTAGAAAGATTAGAAAGAAATGTAAACCGTTCAGATCTTAGTGTTTCAGAAAAGTATAGACAGGTATTAGAAGCTTATAAAATTGAAAATGATTATGGAAGAACAATTGAAAGTTTTCAAGGAGAAATAGACGGAAAAGTTGTTGAATTTTTAAGAATTGGTAGAGTCTCTTTGATGTATAGAACTATGGATAAAAATCAGTATGGTTATTACAATAAAGAGACAAAATCTTTCCAAATATCAGATGAGTCAGATCTTAGTAAGTCTATTGATAAAGGAATCAAGATTGCAAAGAAAAGAACTTCTCCAGATCTGATACTAATTAAAGCAGGAGGTGCTAAATGAGAGTATTATTAACACTATCTTTTCTTGCTTTATTCTCCTTTGCCAATGAGATAAAAACCATTGACAACTACAGTGATCTTTTAAAGAAGATTCAACAAATTAGTAAACAAGAGCTTTCTTTAGAGAAAGAGAGAGAAGCAAAATTTTTAGAAGATAAAAAAAGAAGTAAAAAACTATTAAAAGAAGCGAAACAAGATCTTAAAAAAGAAAAAGCAGAAACGTCAAAGCTACAAAAACTAATCGATGAAAATGAAAAAGAGATTAGTAAACTAGAGACTAAACTTACCAAAAGAAGTGGTAACTTAGGAGAGATGTTTGGTGTTGTTAGAGAATCTGCAGGAGAACTTAATGCTGTTATTGAAGACTCTATTGTTTCACTGGAATATAAAGATAGAGACAAGTTTTTAAAACAACTTTCAAAAAGTAAAGAACTTCCAAGTATAAAAGATCTCAATAAACTTTGGTATATTCTAGAACAAGAGATGATAGAGTCAGGAAAGACTACAAAATTCAAATCAGATGTTATTGGAAGTGACGGTGTTAGAACTTCAAAAGAAGTTGTGAGAGTTGGAAGTTTTGCTTTATTAAGTGATGGAAAGTATTTAAAATACATTAATAAAAACGCTGTTATCTACCCAAGACAACCAGATGGAAGCCACCTCTCTTATGCTGAAGATTTTATAGAAACAAAAGAGTATCAAACTGTTATGATAGATCCAACAAGAGGATCTATCCTTGGACTACTTACAGAAAAACCTACAATTTTAGAAAGAGTAAATCAAGGTGGAATAGTTGGTTATGCAATTTTATTTTTAGGACTTATTGGTGTGATTGCAGGACTGTATCGAGGAATTTTTCTTTTTACTGTCTCTAAGAAAGTAAAAATCCAGCTAAAAGATCTATCAACTATTAAGCTAGACAATCCATTAGGAAGAGTGGTCACTGCAATTACTTCTAAAGAAGAACTAGATAAAAGTATAGAAAATATTGCTGAAGAGGCGGTTTTAAAAGAGTTACCAAAACTAGAATACGGTCTTGATTTTATCAAACTTCTATCTGCCGTTGCACCACTAATGGGACTTTTAGGAACTGTAACAGGAATGATTATTACATTTAATGCTATTACAGTATTTGGAACTGGAGATCCTAAACTTATGGCAGGTGGTATTTCTACGGCCCTTATTACAACAGTACTAGGTCTTGTTGTGGCTATTCCACTGCTTTTTATTCACAGTGTTCTTTCCTATAAGTCAAAAGAAGTTGCTGATATTATTGAACATCAAGCTATAGGTTTAGTGGCTAAAGAGGAAAATAAGTAGATGGAAGTAATCTCTGATTTTTTATCAAGAGGAGGAGATGTACTTATTATGATTCTAATTCTTTGTGGCTATCTTTGGGGATTAGTTGTAGATAAGTATATTTTCTTAAGAGTTGATTTTTCAAAAAAATTTGAGGAAGACTTACAATATTGGGAAGATTTAAAAGATAAACATTCCTGGAAATCAGAAAGAATCAAAGAGGCAATTTTGTCAAAAGTAGACAAAAGTCTTGAACATAATATGGTCATTATTAAAAACCTAACAGCACTTTCGTCAATGTTTGGGCTTTTAGGGACTGTAACAGGGATGATTTTTGTCTTTGATTCTATTGGGTATTTTGGGACATCAAATGCAAGGGTTGTTGCAGATGGTGTAAGTATGGCAACTATTCCAACAATGGCAGGAATGGCAACAGCAATCTCTGGACTTTTGGCAATTTTGTTTCTAAAGATAAATATTAAAAAGCAAAGAGATATCGTTTTAAATAGAATGGATAACGTATGAGAAGACGAAATAGAAAAAGTGAAGAGAGTGCTATAGATCTAACTCCAATGTTAGATGTTGTTTTTATTATGCTTATTTTCTTTATTGTTACAACATCTTTTGTTAGAGAGTCTGGAATTGATGTAAATAGACCAAGTGCAAAGACAAGTAAAAGTAAACCAAAAGGGAATATTTTAATAGCAATTAAATCCAATGGTGATGTTTGGATTGATGGAAGAAATATCGACATTCGAGCAGTTCGGGCAAATGTTGAAAAGCTTCTTGCTGAATATCCTGATGGAAGTGTGATTGTTCAATCTGATACAGATTCTAAAACTGGTGTTTTGGTTGAAGTAATGGATAGAGTAAGAGAAGCTGGGATTGAAAATATCTCTATTGCAACTACTAAAAAATGATTAAATTAAAAAATATCTTCACAATTTTAATCGGTGGTTCTGTACTTTCACTGGCAATGTTCTGGGTTATAGCAACTATGGTTAGTGGAAGTAATCAATTAGAAAAAAAAGATAGTGTAAAAAGAAATTTCGATTTCATTATGGTCAAAAGAGATGAAAGTGAAAACATAAGAAAAAGAGAGGTTCCTAAAAAACCAAAACCACCAAAACAGCCTAAAAAACCAAAGCTAGATCTAAAGCAAAATGTTCCACAGCAAAATAATGTGAATTTAAAAGTTCCTGACATAGATTTAAAACTCTCTTCCGTAAATACACTAGGAGATGCAAAGGTCTCTGGACTAGGAGATATTGCTATTAGTGCTAATCTTATTCCTCTTGTTAGAATTGAACCAAGATATCCTAGACGTGCCAAAATGCTAAAAAAACAGGGACAAGTTACAGTGGAGTTTACAATTACAGAAAGAGGTTTTGTAGAAGATCCAAAGGTTGTTAAAGCAACTCCACCTAAAATCTTTAATCAAGCTGCACTTTCAGCTATAAAAAGATGGAAGTTTAAACCTAAAGTAGAAGATGGAAAAGCTGTTTCTCAAAGAGCTGTTTTATCATTTGAATTTAAATTGGACAAATAATGAGAGTTGTATTTTTACTTTTAATTTTTACCTTTAGTTTTGTAAGCGGTGCTGGACTTAGTATGAATACATACAAAAAACTAGATAAAATCCAAAAACAAATAGCCAATAAAGAGTATAAGAAATCTAAAGAAGATTTAAGAGATCTTTTGGAAAGAATCAATAATAAAGTTGATAAAAGCTATATTTTACAAACCCTTGGTTCTATCTATTTAGCTCAAGATGATTATCAACAAGCTATTAAGATCTATAAACAAGCTCTAGATCTTAATAAGTTTCCAAAAGAGACAATAAGCCAAACCAATC
>JAOXRY010000187.1 GCA_025800305.1 Campylobacterales bacterium
GGCCTCAGACACAATAGGAAAAAGACTGCGGCTTTGTGGATTGGAACTAAAGTGGGTTCTGATTTTCTGCTTCTTCCTGAAAAAGGTTTTAAGTGGCCAAGGAATAAAGTTAAAGCTCTTGGTGTGTGGCTGTCAACAGATCCGGATATAACAATTTCTCAAAACTACAATGATAAATTGGAAAAAATTAATACGATTCTTGGCTGCTGGAAATTTCGAAGACTTAGTCTTTTAGGAAAAATAACGGTTCTAAAAAGCCTTTTAGCGTCACAACTGGTGTACATATTATCTCCTTTACAAACGAATCGTGAAGAACTCAAAGAAATTAACTCGACCTTCTACAACTTCTTGTGGAGTAATAAAGGAGATAAAATCAAGCGAAATATAATTATCAATGGTTACTCAGAAGAAGGACTAAAAATGATAGATATAGATTCTTTCAATAAATCTTTTAAATCTTGTTGGATTAAGAAATACCTTGGGAACTTTTTTTCTACTTAGAATTTAAGAAATATGGAAATAGAGCGATACTAATGGGAAATCTTAGCAAAAAAGATATCGATAGATTATTCAAAGGAACAGACCCCTTTGTGAAAGAAATTCTTCAGAGGCTTTCTATGAGGAAAATATTAGATCCTATAAGCACCTAATTTTATCATCTTTATGGCATAACTCACTCATAAGAATTGCGAATAGCCCTGTTCTTTATAAAGAGTTGTTTCTTAAGGGTATAAC
>JAOXRY010000198.1 GCA_025800305.1 Campylobacterales bacterium
TTTTGGTTTTGTTGGAGCTGCTATGGGACACTATATTTTAGATCTTCCACTTAGTCTCCTCTCTTTCTTTGGAATGCTTGCACTAGCTGGTATTGTTGTCAATGATTCTTTAGTTTTAATGACTACCTTTAATAGAGAAAAAGATAGTTGTAGTGATATTTCATTGGCTGTTGAAACAACAGGTTCAAGTAGGTTTCAAGCAATTTTTTTAACAACTGTGACAACTGTCGCTGGGCTTACTCCTTTGATGTTAGAAACATCAGAACAAGCACAATACCTTATTCCTGCCGCTGTATCATTAGCTTTTGGAGAGATATTTGCAACAGTTATAACCCTTATTTTAGTACCTGTTTTACTAAAAATATTCCATGAAAAGAAAAGGTAGAAGTTTTTACTTCTACCTCCACTGTTAGTAAAGAAATTTCCACTTTCTTCCAAACCGTAAATTATAGATAATCATACGGTTTCTTTGATGACTTGTCTTATCTCTTCTAAAACTTGATGTATCTTTTCATTCTTCGCCAAGTTTTCAAACTCTCCATCAGCTCTCTCTTCATAAACAACAACCTGCTGTTTCTCTACCTCTCTTTTTTCACGGCTTACAAAAACATTGACATAAGAAAAGGTAAGATCTATACAGTTTGTATCATGGGTTCTAAGCATATTGGCAAATTCAATCAGCATATCTTTTTTATGGACAAGATCTGCTTTGAAAGCTTGAGAGTAGACAGCTACATATAAAATATCATCACGAATGTAGAAGTAGTTAATCCAGTTATTGACACTTTTTGGTAACATATCAAAGATTTTACGCTGACACTTCATTTTGTTTAGTTTTGGCTCAAAAGGTTTTAACGTATGAGAAACTATAGATTTGGCATTTTTCATCTGATTATTATAGCAGTGCTAAGTTTTTCTGCAATAGGTTGTGGGAAAAAAGGTGCTCCAAGGTATGTGGCAGAAACATCTATTCTTAATTAAGGAATAATTATTGCTTGTATAATGCCATGGAATTATCACGACATTTACAAGACCACATGGCAATTATGAAAGACTATTACCAAACCACAGGTTCTGGTAAAGTAAGTAGTAAAACTGAAAATAAGTTTGATGAGATCTATGATAAATCAAGAGATGTGGACTCATCTAATGCAAAAGAGTTTTTAAAATCTTTAGATCCTAAAGAGCTTAAAACACTCCAAAGCTTTCATTACTTAGCAGATAAAATCAATGTTGACTCCTTATCAAATGAAGGTGCATACAATCTACTACAGCATAGATATGAACAGCTAGACATTAATGGTGATGGATTAGTTCAATCTGGAGTTGCAGATCTTATTCCAACTTTTCCTCAAAATATGGACAATGAGTTAAAATCAAGTGTTGTCGATTCACTAAAGCAGATGAAAGCAGAAGGTGCTCCTGATAAAGAATTATTTCTAGTCTCTTCCATGCTAACATTCAAATTTAATTCCCATACTATTCTTGCAGGAGTAAGAAGAGATTTAGGAATTCAAGATAGTGTTGAAACTCCAAAAAATGATTATAACTCTATTGCAGAAATACATCATAGAATGCATAATCCTTTACCAGGAGAACACCGTTCTGATGAAATAATTAATGCATTTGATAAGTTCTTTGATATTCTTAATCAAAACTATTCTGGAAATAAAACTACAACTTCCAATGACGGTAAAGAAAGTAGCAAAACAGAAGAAGAAAATGATGAGAGATCTTCTATAGGAAAAGACTTCTTTGACAAAGTTCGTGCTGATGGTGGAATGTTAAACTATATTCAAAAAGAAAACTACAGAAAAATTGAAGAGAAGATAGAAGAGAAAAAAGATGAACTTATTGAAAAATATGGTGAAGATAATATGAATCAAATAGAAAAAGAACTTACAGAATATAGAAAACAACTTCTAAAAGAGCTAGAAGCTAAATCTGAAAAGAAACTTCTTTCCAACGACAATGTATTGGCAGATCTTCTAGAAATTTTTTAGGAGATCTTTTTTATAACATTACTCACAACTTCTAAGGTACTATCAAAGTAACCCATCTTTTTATCGAGAGATTTTTGAAATGCTTCGGGACTTTTATAATAAATATGATCAAACCCCTTAGCCATCGATTCTGTATATTTTTTTCTATGTGTAATCCACTCTTTCATCTCTCCTAGCTTTTCAACTATCTCTGCATCAGAGTAATCTTGCCGTGTGAGAAAACTTCCTAAGTTTCTATACCTATCAAGTTCTTTTCCATTGACTGCCTCTGTTAAATGGGTATTGATCTGCTCTTGCTCTTCTTTCTCTTTGGACTCTAACTCTTTCTCAAAAAGATCTAGAATCTTCAAAGAGTTAGAAAATTCTTTTTTCACAAGAAGATCTTTCATAAAATCTTCAATAATTACTTTTTTGGCTTCTTCTTTAGTTTGTCTAGCAGCAGCTGCGTTAGCAGACTTAGCTCCTTGGATATCTTGTAAAAGCTTCACTTTATCTTGAAAATTAAAGATCTTTACTCTTTTTAATTCATCAGTGTTGGCGTATACACTATCATCATACTTCTCTTTATGTTTCTCAAAAACTTTAGACATAAACTCTTCTGCTGAATAATTAAAAATAGATCTCTCAAGATTTTCTCTAAAATCTATAGAACCATCTGCATTTTTATCAAAGTTAAGAGTTCTATTTAACTCTTCTTCGTAAGAGCCACCACTGTTACTTTCAAAAGCAGTAACCATCATCTCATAGTAGTGCTGTGCCATTTCTGCTGCATCTAGTCTTGGTCTTAATTTTTCAATCTGCTTAGGTGTAAGCCCTTTGAGATCATCTTCTGTGATTTCTTTTGTAAGGCTTCTCATTTTGTTTAAAGAGAAATAATCTTTATCAATTTCTCCTTCTGCACTTTTTAGCTTTTTATCAAAATAGAGATACTCTAAATTAAGATCTGTGCCGACTAAATCCTCTCCTCTGTTATCAACAATATCATCGTACCAACCAGAAACAAAAGACTCAGCTTTTCCTTCAAGCCTAATTGTTTTGTCATCTCTAACAAAAAAGTCATCTTTACCAAACTTCTTTATTAGATTCAACATATTTTTTTCATTAAGATTAAGGGTAATTATTCTGTCATTATTGGTATCACGAAAAGCAATTTGGTAAAGAGGCTCTTTCTCAAAAGAACCTGCTTGAAAAACCTCAACATCAGGTAGATCTTTAATGTCTTCTTGAAGAAGTTGTTCATCAGATAGTTTTTTAAAACTATTGGAACTTTTTGAAAAAACACTAGCAGTATAATCAAAATTCACATTAATCATAATCTAAATATCGGCTTATACTTATTTTTTGTTAAGTAAACAGCTCAAACCCACTACAGTTATCACCAAAAAACTGTTTTGGGCTAAGGTTAAACCCCCTTTTTTCTTTTGCATTTTTTACAATTAGCTTATTGTATTCATGGATCTCTTCATCTTCAAAAAATTCCTCAATATCCAGCCATCTAGCTTCGATGATTTCATGGCTATCTTGAATCTCAATCTCTTTAGAAAGAGCTTTTCCTTTACAAACGATGTAAAGATTTGATTCTCCAAACTGGGCAGGGTAAAAGTGACTCATACTCATAATAGATTCAAATCTAGCTCTAACTCCTGTCTCTTCATAGATCTCTCTTTCTAATCCTACAGAGATCTTTTCAAGATTATCAATATG
>JAOXRY010000205.1 GCA_025800305.1 Campylobacterales bacterium
GTAAAGTTACAACCCCTGAATATGTAGTAGACAAAGCTACAAAACTAGAAACAATTTACAATAGAATACATGAAATAAGAACAAGATTTGAAGTTATATATAGAGACCTTGAAATAAACTATTTAAAAAATATTTTAAAAGGTTCAAATAAAGAAGAAGAGAATAAAAAACTACAAGAAGAAAGAAAAAAACTTCATAGCCAATTCAAACTTATTGCAAAGGTGAATATAGGTAAAGAAACTACCTCAGATGAAGATATAAGTCAAATTGAAGAGATTGCAAAAAGAACTTGGATAAGATATTTTGATAATACAATTGGAGTTTCAAGGGAAGAAAAAACTAGACTTAAAAAAAATAAAGAAAACACTACTCCAAAAACTGAAACTCTTTTAAGTGATAAACTTGAGCATATTATTCCAAGAGTTGAATTTATAGATGATATGGATAAAAAGTATGGTTTCAAACAAGAAACCCCAGAACATCTATATAATCTAGGGGAATTATATAATCTTAAAATTAAAAGTGGAACTCTTACAAAAGAGGAAAGATATAAAATTAATGAACATATAAAAATGTCAATTATCATGTTAGAAGAATTGCCTTTTCAAAAAAATCTAAAAAGAGTTCCAGAATATGCAGGAGCTCACCATGAAACACTTATAGGAACTGGCTATCCTAGAAAACTAAAAAAAGAACAGATGAGTATACCAGCAAGAATATTAGCCTTTGCAGATGTTTTTGAAGCTCTAACCTCATCAGATAGTGCGAATATAAAAAA
>JAOXRY010000231.1 GCA_025800305.1 Campylobacterales bacterium
GGTTCCACTTTCTGAAATGTTTGGTTACTCAACAGATATCAGATCTATGACACAAGGTAGAGGAACATACTCTATGGTTTTTGAAAACTATGCAGAGGTTCCAAACAACGTTCAAGAAGAGATCGTTAAGAAAAGAAACGGTTAATAAAACCACTTCAGAGAGGAGATTATCTCCTCTCTTTCTCTTTTTATTTTGAAATATCCAGAAAAAATAGGTACTTTTCAAAACACATCCAATAAAACTTTTTATTTTTCATCATGTGCTAACTGTGGCAGTAAATGCTGTGCTGGTAGTGAAAACTTTGTTTTAGCACCATTAATACTTGAAGACTTTGAATTAGTCTATGAGAATTTCCCAATACTTTTTAGAGAACAAGATGGTTTGGTAAAAGCATCAATAGTTTTAAATAATGGAGAGAGTGGATGTTGGTATCTTGGAGATAATGGGTGCAACATCTACTCTAAAAGACCATCAACTTGTAAACAATTTCCTTTAAGTCCCTATTTTGATGAGCTTTATATTGACGGAAATTGTCCTGCCGTTAGTGAATGTGATGGAATTAAGATGATTGAGAACAATCAGGTGTTAGAACCATTTAAAGTAGATAGATTTGATGGTTTTAATAAGAAGTTGGAAGAGACAGATAGGGTACTAAACTCTTTTAATAAAGAAAACTTTCAATATTTTTTGACAATAAAAGGTATTGCACTTTTTACGTACTTAAAAAAAGATGACAATAAATATATAGATCTTCATCAAAAGTCACTACAACTTCATGAAGAAAAATTAAAGATTTTAGTAACTAATTAAGCTGATTTTTTATCTTCAGAATTTTTAGCAAATTGGGCATTAATTGCATTTAATTCACTCCAAAGTTCATTGATAATATTAGCTCTTGCCAGAGGATCTTCTTCATTTTTTGTTACTTTTTCGATTAATTCTGAAATTGTTAAATGTCCGTCGATTACTTCTTGTATCTCTTGTCTCATTCTTTGACCTTTTTAGGATATAAAAGAAGGAAGCAATAAAAGATCCTTTTCATTATAATTTCCTCATTAATAGGAGATATAACTAATGTATAAAACCAATGAAAATCAACACGAATATAGATTTAAAACCCATGGACCTAAATATTTAACAAATGGACCTAAAGTTGATATGGGTGTTGTAGTGATTACACCAGGAGAACAACATCCCTGTCACAAGCATGTTAAACAAGAAGAGTCCTTTTTATGCCTTGAAGGAGAATGTGCTGTCTATATTGATGGTGAAAAAGTAATAATGAAAGAAGGTGACTATTTAAGATGTGAGCCTGGCGAAGCTCATCTTTTTAGAAATGAGAGTAATAAGAATTTTAAGGCTGTCTTTACAAAAGCCCCTCATTTTGAAGAAAAAGACAGTGTATATATTGATTGGGAACCAGGACAAAAATTTATAAAGGAAGATTAGTTAGAAATTTGAGATATGAGAACTATTTCTCATATCATTTTATTTGTTAAACAGCTATTTTTTCTTGGTGGTACTCTGCAGAAATATAATCTAAATAGTCAAGTTCTAATGGTTTTGGTAAGAAATTCACACCAATTTCATTTGCCTCATCCTCTTTGTTATCAATACTAAAAAGGAAGAAACATTGTTCTTTATTTATTTTCAAAATTTCTTTTGAAAAAACTCCACCATTCATATTGGGCATATTGTAATCAGAAATTATTACATGGAAATCTTCAGGATTTTTTTTGTACATTTCTAACGCTTCTTGACCATCGTATGCTGAGTAGACATTTTTAAAATATTTTGATAAAACAGCTCTTGTTAATTCAACAGTCATTTTATCATCATCTACAAAAAGAACATTTAAATTTTGTAATTTTTCCATCGGCGAAAACTCCATCACATAAATATCATTTATTTTACTTTTTTTTTCATTAAAAATTATTTAAATTTTTATATAATGATAAAAAATTTTTGAGGAATTAAAATGGCAATTTATGTATATGGACATACAAATCCAGATTCTGACTCTATAGTTGGTGCAATCTCTTTAGCATATTTAAAAAATCAGCTAGGAGAAGAAGCTGTAGCTACAAGACAGGGAAAGTTAAACCCAGAGAGCACATGGATTTTAGAAAAATTTAATATTGATGTTCCAGATCTTATGTTAGAGTATGCTGGAAAAGATGTATGGCTGGTAGATCACTCAGATCTAGCACAGAGCCCACAAGATGTAAAAGAAGCAAATATTCTTGGAATTGTAGACCACCACAAACTAGGTGATATCACAACTCCAACTCCATTGGAGTGTTGGATTAGACCTGTTGGTTGTAGCTGTACAATTGTAAAAGAGATGTTTGATTTTTATAAAGTTGATATTCCAAAAGATATTGCTGGTGCAATGCTTTGTGCAATTTTAAGTGATACAGTGATTTTTAAATCACCAACTTGTACAAAAGTTGATACAAAAGCCTGTAGAGAGTTGGTAGAGATTGCTGGTGTTGATGATGTGAGAGGTCTTGGTATGGAGATGTTTACTGTAAAATCAGCAGTAGATGGAGCAAGTCCTAGAGAACTTACAACAAGAGACTTTAAAGACTTTGAAATGGGTGGTAAAAAGATTGGTGTTGGACAGTTAGAAGTTGTAGATATCTCAATTTTAGACAAAGTAAAATCAGATCTTTTTGCTGATATCAATAAATTAAAAGAAGAGGGCGGTAGATTTGCAGTACTACTTCTTTTAACAGATATTATGAAAGAGGGTTCTCAGATGTTAATTGTATCTGATGATGATACTCTTGTTGAAAAAGCATTTGGTGTAAAACCTGAATTTAACGAAGTTTGGTTAGATAAAGTAATGAGTAGAAAAAAACAGATTATTCCTAACTTAGAGAAGTTATTAGCATAAAACAAAACTACACGGAGAAGTTTGCCAAGATCTCAAAAGAGACAAAACTTCTCCTTCTTCCACAAAATCAAAGAGACTTTATAGAGAAGATCTCAAATCAGTACCTTTTTACATTCTCAGATCTAAAAAATATAGTTGATATGTCTTTAGATTTGAATATGTGGCAAGAAGAGCCAATTGATAAGATCTGTCAAATCAAAGAGAGTAAAAAAGAGTACTTAAAAGATCTTAAAAAGGTCTATCAAGATCTTAAAGAGAATAAGTCCTATAAGAATTTTCACTATGAAAAGTCCCAGAGAAAACCTAAGATTGAGGAGATAGAAAAAGAGAGTTTAGGTCTTGGGATGTGTCCTGTTGCATCTGAAAAAACTAGATGTTGTAATCTTATGACTCTTGATGCAATCGAGAGCTGTGGTTTTGATTGTAGCTATTGCAGTATTCAGTCTTTTTATAATGGGGATAAGATCACTTTCGATAAGAGCTTTAGTAACAAGCTAGAATCACTGGAGTTAGATCCTAATAAAACCTATCACATTGGAACAGGGCAGTCTTCAGACTCACTTCTTTATGGAAACAAAAATGGAGCTTTGGAAGCTGTTATCGAGTTTGCAAAGAAAAATAAGAATGTTATCTTAGAACTAAAAAGTAAATCAAAAAATATTGAGTATCTTTTAAAAAATGAGATCCCAAGAAATCTGATTGTTACATGGAGTATGAACACACCAACAATTATTGAAAATGAAGAGCATTTAAGTGCAACTTTGGAGGAGAGAATAGAATCAGCAAGAAGAGTTTCTGATAAAGGAATCTTAGTAGGTTTTCATTTTCATCCTATGGTCTATTATGAAGGATGGGAAGAGGAGTATTCCAAAGTCTATCAATTAATACAAGAGAACTTTAAACCAGAAGAGGTTGTTTTAATTTCTATTGGAACTCTTACATTTATAAAACCAGTAATTAAAAAACTTAGAGAGAGAAAATTTAGCTCTAAGATCTTACAGATGGATATGGTGGACGCAGAAGGAAAGTTTTCTTATCCGTTAGAGATTAAAGAGAAGATGTTTAAACATCTTTATGATGGTTTTAAAGATTGGCATAAGAAAGTTTATTTTTATATGTGTATGGAAAATAAAGATCTGTGGCAGAAAATCTTTGGCTATGAGTATTCAACAAATGAAGAGTTTGAAGATGATATGATTCAAGCTTATAAGGAGAAAATATGGGTAAATTAGTAGGTATTTTAGTTACACTTTCAGCTTTTGTCTTTTTAGGTTGTGGTGGTTCTGCCAAGCCAAAGATTGAGAAGCCAAGGGTTCATCAAAGTATTATAGATCTTGAAAGAGGAAAAATCAAAGGTCAAGATTATGGTGCGTTTGAAACAAAAAATCTACAAAAGATCTATGACTTAGTTATTCCACACTTAGGAAAGGTGTAACGACACTATATGATATGAGAAAGTATCGTTTCATCTCTCAAAGACAGTTAAGATATATTTCAAGTCAAACTTTTATCACAGCAAGTATCAGATCTCAGCCAGGAGCTTTAGAGAGAGTGTTATTGGTGGAAATTGATAAAGATGCAGATCTGCAGAAGCTAAAAATGGAAGCAGATAGAAAAGCAAATAATAAAACTATGGTCAATGAGAAAGCTCAAAAAGTACTATCTGGAAAAAAATGGGTCTATATTGATGAAAGCAAAAATCCTATTGACATTAAAAAAGAGATTGAAAAAGTAAAAGAAGCTTTAAAAGGTGCAGAAGATTTTTCTGTAATTGTATCACCTCATTACGCTTTTAGAAATCTTGAAATGATTAATAGCTGGTATGTTCAAGGGGGTGGAAGCGAAAGGGATTTGGCTGATACGTATATTGGCTGGGAAAAGCAAAGAGCATAGAAACATTCCTTTTCCATCTTCGGCAGAGCTTATTACAGATGGTATGATAGTTAAATTTAAATATAAAGAATATAGTCATTTTTTTCTAGGAGATGATAATCAGAATAATTTTATTTTTGAATCTCTTTTAAATAAGATTGAGGGGTTACAAAATACAATAAATAGAGGGCTGATTTTAGATACATTATCAAGGGTTAGTAAATTTATCTTTGAATATAAAGAGGCTTATAAATATTTGAAGCAATATGAGATTGCCTCAATGTTAAGTATAACTCCAGAAACCCTTTCAAGGACGCTTAAAAAATTAGTAGAAAAAGATCTAATTATCTTAGAAAAAGGAAAGATAAAAATTAAAAATCTAGAAGGGCTTAAAAAGCTTTTTTAAAATATTGAATAACTAGCCACCTATTGTACATAGGCGGATTAAAAAGTAAATTATTTAGCAATTGTCTTTGCCATTTTTATAAGGTTTTTAGACCATTTAGGATGAAGTGGTGATATTCCTACAACAGATCCACCAATCTCTTTGGCGATGAGTTTTGCTCCTTTTTGACTAAATTCTGGTTGGGTTAAAATAGTTTTAACATTTTCTTTTTTTGCTACAGCTATCAATCTTGTTAGTTCTTTTGGCTTAGGTTCTTTTCCTGCTTTTTCTATAGCTATTTGAGTCAAACCATAATCATGGGCAAAATATCCCCAAGCTGGATGAAACACCATGAATTTTGTACCTATTGGAGTATTTTTCAAGATCTTTTGAATTTTTTTATCTGTTTGTTCTATCTCTTGTGTAAATTTTTCTAAATTTTTTTCATAATAATGTTTATTTTTTGGATCAATTTTTATTAAAGAATCTGCCATAACTTTTCCAATAACTTTTACCCTTTTAGGACTTACCCAGATATGAAGATCTAAATGGGAATCTTCATGTTTTTTCATCTTTTTTTTCTTATGAGAATGGGCTCTTTTTGGTTTTTTGATTCTATCCATTGCTTTATCTTTTTGTGTAGAAACAACTTTCATAGACTTGTTTTGACTTTGGATTTTATCCAACCAAACGTGTTCAAAAGGAACACCTATAGCAAAATAAATATCTGCATTTGATAGACTTTTCATTTGAGAAGCTTTAGGCTCATATGTTGCAGGAGATTGACCAGGTTCTACCATTAATGTGATATTCACCTTATCTCCACCTATTTTTTTAAGGAAAGTCTTTTGAGGTAGAATTGATACTACAGCATTAACATTTCCAAAAGCAAAACTTGTTAAAACAAAACCAATCAGTATGTTTATTGTTAATATATTTTTCATCTATTTCTCCTAATTTTTCTTGGGAATCTTTAAATTGATATTGCGACTAAGTCGCAAAAAAGAAGTATATAAGCAAATTTATTAAATGCAACTTAGTTGCATTAAGATGCTTAAGGAAAAGAAAATACTCATATAGTTATTATTGAAAAAGAAAAAGGAAAATAATGAAACGAGATATGAATTTTGCAGGAAGTTTTTATAGTAGAGAAAAAGATGAGATCTTACATATGTTTAGTAAGTTTAATAACATTATAGATGAGAATATTAAAGACAGTCAAATATATAAAAAAGAGAATACTTTAGGGGCAATTGTTCCCCATGCAGGATATATCTATTCTGGCTTAAATGCAAATTTAGCTTATAGGGCTTTAGAAGATCTACCAATAGAAAAAATAGCAGTAATAGGACCAAGTCACCATTTTTACTTTGAAGATATTAGCATAGGAGATTTTGATTGTTTTATAACACCTTTAGGAGATCTTCAATGTGATAAAGAATTAGTTTCAGATCTAAAAAACAACTTTGATATAAAAATGAACAAAAATGCCCATATGGAGCACTCAACAGAGGTACAGTTTCCTTTTATCAAGCACTATTTTTCCAATGCTAAAGTAATAGAAATTGTATATGGAAAGTTTCAAGGAGAGAAGTTAGAAGAGATTATTGAATATTTGATTGAAGAGAATGTAACTCTTGTAATCAGTACAGATCTTAGCCATTTTCACTCTTTGGAAGAAGCAAATAAAAGGGACAATATCTGCCTTGAAGCTATTGAAAATAAAGATGTAAAAAAGCTAGATCTTGGATGTGAAGCTTGTGGAAAAAGAGGAGTAAAGGCTACTTTAGAAGTAGCTAATAAGCGAGAACTCAACACAAAGGTTCTCTACTACAACACAAGTGCTGATGCTTCAAAAGATGAGTCTAGAGTAGTTGGATATTTAAGTGGACTTCTTTATAGGTAAAGATCTTACAAATACCAAATAAAATTTACAAAACATTACAAAATTTCATCTCTTTTTCATATAGAAAAAGTTAAAAATGGCGATTTTATTTTAAAGTGACCAACCAAAGGAACTAAAATGGGAAAAAATAAGATTGTAGAGATCTGGAATGATTCTGTTGATATCCAAGAGTTTAAAAAGAAAATTGAAGGTATTTCTATAAAAGAGGAAGATATTCTAAAGTTAGAAATCTATCTAAGAGGAAGCTACGGCGAAGACTTTCAAGCTAAAAAAATTATTGAGTCGATTTCAGAAGATTTAAAAGCAGCATAGAAGCTGGGAAAAGCCCAACCTCATTAAGCAGCTTTTTCAAAGCTTTTAACTACTTTATTAATTGCTTCATCAACAGTAAAGCCAAAAGCTCTTAATGACTTTTCTTTTGTAAGAATCTCTGCACGGCAAATTTTATTGGATTGGTAGCCTACCAATCTACCTTCTGTTTCTTTAGAGAATTTAACTTTCTTGATTAATTTAATAGTATCCATAAATAACTCCATATATTTAACTATCTGCTAATATTATCGACTAAAGTAATAAAATATTACTTAATTAAATAAAATGTTGTAAAAAAATATAAAAAATATCTATTTTGTAGAGTTTTGTAACAAATGAATCAAAATCCCCTTAGCCGTTTATCAACGATTTCTCTTTTTCCAGTAAATACTTGATTAAGCTGATTTAGAAGCTTCTCTCTATCTTTAGGTATGTTTCCAGCTAGTGGCAGTGCATTAGAAGCATGGTTAGATCTAAAGATAATATTTTTAGGAGGATTTAATTTTTCAATAAAACGAATTTGTTCTTTTAACATTCCTTCATCATCTTGCCAAAGAAATTCCTCTCCAAATTTTTTATAAAAATTCTCTTTTTCCTTCTCTTCTAGACCCAGCTGTAGTGTGGAGAGATAGTTGACGTGAAACTGATTAATCAGATCTGCTGTTTCATCAATGTGCTCTTTCCAATATTTCTTGCCTCCTAATCCTAGAATTACAGTTGCTGAGATCTTTATTTTTGATTGATTAGCCTTTTGGATACTTTCTATAATGGATTTTTTATCAATACCTTTGGTTGTTTTTTTCAAGATCTTGTCATTACCAGACTCGATTCCGTAATAAATCAAAGAGAGACCATTCTCTTTTAAGATCTTTAGATCTTCCAAAGATTTTTTCTGAAAATTTAGTGGAGAACCATAAGATGAAACTCTTTGCAGTTTTGGAAAAGCTTCTTTTAGAATTTTTAAAATTTCAAGAAGATAAGAAGTCTCTAAAGCTAAAGCATCTCCATCGGCTAAAAAGACTCTGTTTCCTTGAGGATATTGAATAGACAAAAAGCTAATTTCTTCTTTTAAAACATTGAGATCTCGAACTTGAAATTTTTTTGTTTTATACATAGAACAGAAGGAGCATTTATTATAGCTACACCCTAAAGTAGCTTGTAAAATAATATTATAACCTTCAGCAGGAGGACGAAAAAGTGGCATATCATAAAACATAAATTTCCTAACAGAATATGGTATTTATTATAATACCATTGAAATTTATAAAAAGGTCAATATAGATTTTGAAAACACTATTTAAAGCTTCTCTTTTATTGTTATTAACTCTTCCTCTTTTTTCCAATGGAAAATGGATACCTCTAGACTCTTTTCCAGATAAAAATATGAAAAGCCAACAACATAAAAATATAACAGCCAAGGAAATCAAATATAGAAATGAAGCTAAAAAGTGGTTTGACACAAATCAGTCTGGAACTGACTATTATGGAAGACCAGATTTTGAAAATAATACAAGACAACAATCTAAAGGAGAAGGTCTTTTAATTATTACGTGTGACCAAGAAGATGTAGATGTCTTCAATGGAAATATACAAATTGCAATGGTAGGGAGTGGTGAAACAGAAATAAAACTTTCTGGAGGAAAACATACTTTAATTTTACAGAAAAAAATTGATTATAATTGGATATGGCACCAAAAAAAGACAGTATTTGTAGGAGCAAATTCAAAGACTAAAGTCCATTTTAAACTGAAAAAAATAAGATACAGATAACAAAAATAAAGGAAATTACATGATACAAAAACTAGGAGTATTTTTAATACTGGTAATTTCAGCAAATGCTTTTACATGGTCACAAGTTGTAAGCTGGAAAAACAAAACAATCAAGCCTGACGCAAAATATAGCATTGAAACAGAAGGATATAATGTAAGAGTCTATGAGTTCACACCTGTGACAGATCCTGGAAGTACATGTATTATGACTTTTACCAACGAAAAAATGGGAATGTATTGCTTTAATAAGTCTGATAAGGCTTTGAAGAATCCGAATAAGTAAAAATATTATTTTTTTGGACATATAATATATATGTAAAATAAAATCTTAGAGTATATTCGTTCATTAATTATAAAATTGTTTTAGCTATACTTTGGTTTATAATATCTTATTTTGGAGTTAACAAATTAAAATGAAATCAGAATATTTAAATTGGGAATTTGATGTTAATGTTTTTAAACTATTAGGTAGTCAATTGATTTCTGATAAATTTACTGCAATAATTGAACTTGTGAAAAATGCTTATGACGCTAATGCCACAGAAGTGAAAATAGACTTCATAAATACTTTATCTCTTGAAAATGGAAAAATTATAATTTCTGATAATGGTGTTGGAATGAGTAAAGACGATATTTCAACTAAATGGATGAGAATCGGTACAAATAGTAAAAGAAAGGAAACTCATTCAGCTTCACCTTTTAGTCGAACCTACTTAGGAGAAAAAGGTATTGGAAGATTTGCTATAGAAAAAATTTCAGATCATATTATTTTAGAAAGTAAAGAGCTAAATAAAGAAACTATACATAAATTAACTGTTGACTGGTCTCAATATGAGGCTATGAAGAACTCAAAAAATACACAACTATTTACATCAATGCAAAATAAATATGAAATCTCTAATAGTATACTAGAATACACCAGTGGTACAACTTTAAACTTTACAAATCTAAAGGAGGAATGGACACAGCAGGATATACGAAGACTTAAAAGAGAACTTGCAAAACTAGTATCTCCATTAAAAGAAATTGAAGATAAGTATGGGTTTAAAATTTTTGTAAAAGAAGAAACAGAAAAAACCCTTTTTAATGTAAGTGAATATGAAGAAGTTATTAATTCTTCACTCTCGTATGCATCTGAAATGTTTCAAGTTTCCTTTAATAAAAATAAGCAGCAAGACCTTCATTTTAATGAAGATACTAATCAAATAGAAATTCTTGAAAATAAAATAAAAAAATTTGGTCCAGTTAAAATTCATATATATTATTTTAACTCTAAAGATAAAAGAAAATTTAAATTAGCATATAAAGCAAAAGATCTAAAAATTGACGGCTTTAAAGTTTATAGAGATTCAATATTAGCTACACCTTTTGTCGAAACAGCTTCTATAGAAATAGGTGTTGATAGTTATAGAGATATTTTTGGCATAGATAAAAAAAGATGGTCTAATACTTTTAATAAATTAAGTACTCATGACTTTATAGGCATTATTGAAATTACAAAAAAAGAAAACCCTGATATAAGGGACTTAACAAATAGACAAGACTTTGAGGAAACACCAGAATATAAATTATTTAAAGATTTCGTTTTTGATCAATTAGAACAAATAGAAAAAAAACTAGAATATGAAAAAAAACTGGTTAAAGAACAAAATCAAAATGATATTGATATTGCTCAATCAGAAGTTATAGATATTCGTGGTCATTTAGATAGTTTACTTGAAAAGGAACCTCAATTAAAAGATAGCATTGAACCTATGTACAGTTATCTAAACAATGTATCTAATGTATTACAAATTAGTAGTAAAGAAATTAGTGAATTAAATGAAACTATAGAAAGAAAAGAAGAACTTTATCATAGTTTAATGTCTTTGCAAGAGTATGCGGCAGATTTGGCACATATGGTGCGAAATTCATTAGATAAGATCTTAAGTGTATCAAGATATTTTATTAAGCACTTGGGAGAGACAAAGTTTTTCAAAAAAGCAACTATGTTGAACTATGAATTGTTAAAAATGAGAGAAGATGTTCAGTATATGTTGGATTATGCAGAGAGTGGACATAAATTAAGAGAATTTGATTTACCTGAAGTCATGATGAAGGCTTTTACTAGATTTGATGAACAGTTAGAAAATGAGGGAATCAAAGTAGTTTTAGAAAAGCCAGAGACATTTTTAGTTACTCATGTAGAAACTTTTATGAGAGATATTTTTAATAATTTAATTAGCAACTCAAGAAAAGCTTTAAAGAGTGTAGAAAGAGAAAAGAAAGTCATTAAATGTACTGCTAAAAAAGAGGAAAATGAATTTACAATAGTTTTTTCTGATAATGGTATAGGAATTGAAGACAATATAAAAGAAAAAATATTTGATAGATATTTTTCAACTACAAAAGATGAAGGTGGTTCAGGAATTGGACTGTATGTGGTTAAAAATAATTTGAAAACATTAAATGGAACTATTGAGCTAATAGATAGTGAATTTGATGATAAAGGTTGTAGTTTTAAAATCACAATTCCTTTAAAAGAGGTTGAAATAGATGGTTAATATTGTATATATTGATGATGAAGTTTATAAGATGAGAGGTGGAGATAAAGAGGAAGTTAAAGACTTATTAGAAAGTGATCTAGAGGATATAACAGAAAAATTTGAGTTGTATATTTATGATAATGGTGAAGATGCAATTGAGAGAATATTATCTTTAGGAAATAACACAATTATTATTCTAGATATGCAAATGCCAGAAATCAATGGTGCAGAGGTGTTAGAAAAAATTAGAAAAAACAACAATACTTGTCCTGTAATTGGTTATTCTGCCAATAAGAGTAATGGTAAAAATGATCATATGTTAGTCTCCTTACTTGAAAACGATTTATTTGATTATGTTGAAAGAGCAGAAGCAGATAGAAGCAATTTAATTCAAGCAATAAATAAAGCAATTGAAAAGTTTAAAGATAATATTCCATTAGAGTTAAATGAAGCATTAAATGAATATCTTGAAAGAAACGAAAAGTTTAAAGATGTAAAAATTATAGTTAAAGAGGATGGGGAAAATAAGGAAGTTGCTTTTTCTAATATTCAAGAGCATATAAATAAAGGCACAACTTTTGGAAGGGACTATCAAAAAGCAATTTATAAAATTGCTTTTGAAGATTTTAAAGAACAAAGAAAAGTAATTGAATGAATGATATAGTCATCGTATCTTATCACTGTGATGAGTTAGATAACTATTTTCAACTATGCAATGAGGATATACAAACTTTTATTAAACTTAAGCAGTTAGATATTGAAACACATTGTCTTCATGATGAATGCAATAGAACAAGTTTACATGAAAAATTAAATACATTAGCTGATAATTATGTTGTTAGTATTTATGCACATGGTGAAAATCATAGAATAAGAGATAATGAGTTGCAAGATTTAATCACAATTGATGATTCAATGAAATATTATAATAATGCAATAGTATATTCTACTGCCTGTTATTCAGCGAATGAAATAGGTAGAAAAATGCATCTCTATAATTGTAAGATTTTTTATGGCTATACTAAAAGATCTTATGTTGTGTATATGTATAAGGACAGTTTTATAGAGTTAGACAATTTTGCATTAAAAGAGATTTTAGTAGATCATAGTATTGAGCCAACAAATTTATGTGAAAAAACTAATTATGCTTTTGATAAAAAAATTGAAGAGATGAAGGATTTGAATCTCATGGTAGCACCTTTAATTATGCACAACAGGGAATCATATAAAATATATAAAAATAGACAAGAATATCCAGCTTAATAATTGGTACAAGATACGATGGAATAAGTTAATATTTTAAAATCTTACTAAAAATAGCCTTTGCAAGTAAAGGAGGTACTGCATTGCCAATTTGTTGTTGCTTATAACTCAATGGACCTTCAAATACAAAGTGATCAGGAAAACTTTGTAATCTTGCCGCTTCTCTCAATGATAGCCCTCTATCTTCATATGGGTGAATCAGCATACTTTTTCTGTAGTTTGCAATTACAACTGATGGTTGCTCAGGATCAAGTCTTTTATATATACCACTATGCATATTTTTAGTATTTGTGTAATTTCCCATTAGTTCTTTCGGTATATCTTGCCAGTTTTTTCCAGGTCTAATATATTTATACCTTTCAATAACATAATCTCTATTACGACTTACTGTATTTTGCATGGGTTTGTTTGACTTTTTTCGCATATTTTTTAGATAAGGTGTAGATGCATCTTTAGTATAGCTACACTCTTCTCTGTGCTCTCCATTAGATAATGAAGGCAAGTCTGATAATGCTTCACCTACAGAAACTTTTGATTTTTTTCTTAAAGCCTTAAAATCAAATTTAATGCCCCTTTTATTGCCTATAATAAAAAATCTATTTCGTTTTTGTGGTACTCCAAAATCTGATGCAGTCAAAACAGCAGAATTTGTTTCATATCCAAGTTTTTTAAATTCTTTTTCGATATTTACGGCAAATTTTCCCTTATCAAATGATTTAAATCCTTCAACATTTTCAAATAAGAACCACTCTGGTTCTAACTCTTTTAAGAAACGGTAGTATTCTTTGAACATCCAGTTATTAGGGTTATCAAGATTTCTTGTTTTTGTATTCGCAATAGAAAAGCCTTGACATGGAGGTCCTCCCATCAAGATAAAAGGGTTTTTATCAGTAAATTCGAGAGGAATTACATTTCTTATATCTTTATTTATGACAGTTGCTTTTTTATGATTTTTGGTAAATGAATTAGCCGCATGTTTATCAAATTCAACAGCAAGAACAGTTTTTATACCAGCCATTTCTGCACCAATACTTAATCCACCTGCTCCACTAAATATATCTACTGCAGTCTTTGTCACATTGTCCCTTGAAATACAAGTATTTTTATAAACAGATTATAGCAGCTTAATGCAAAATTTTAAATGGTGCGCCCCACAGGATTCGAACCTGCGACCTACTGAACCGCAATCAGTTGCTCTATCCAACTGAGCTAAGGGCGCGTTAAGAGGTGAGGGTGGTTTTCACACCCTCTAAATTTTATAGTTCCGTTTTTAGAACTGCTCCGTTTGAAGCGTTTGATACAAGTAGAGAATATCTCTTCAACCATTTTGAAGAAACTTCATTTTTATATGGTTTCCAAGCTTTTCTTCTCTCTTCTAAAGTAGCCTCATCAACATTTAATTGTAGTTTATAATCATCAACATCGATCTCAATCTCATCCCCATCTTCAATAAGAGCGATTAGACCACCCTCAGCAGCTTCTGGGCTAACGTGACCAATACTCGCTCCTCTAGTTGCTCCAGAGAATCTTCCATCAGTGATAAGAGCAACCTTATCTCCAAGACCCATACCAGCAATAAGACTTGTCGGGCTTAGCATCTCTTGCATACCTGGCCCACCTTTTGGACCTTCGTATCTAATAACAACAACATCTCCAGCTTTAACCTTATGGCTAACAATTCCAGCAATCGCTTCTGGCTGAGAGTTGAAACATACAGCAGTCCCTTTGAACTGTCTCATATTTGCATCGATACCAGCAGTTTTAACAACAGCTCCCTCTTTTGCTAAGTTTCCAAAAAGGATTGCAAGACCTCCTACTTTTGAGAATGCTTCTTCGTTTGTGTGGATAATACTTGTATCTTTAATCTCTGCATCTTTGATTCTCTCTGCCAAAGACTCACCTGTTACAGTCATCGCATCTGTTTGAAGAATATCTCCTCTTTTTGAAACCTCTTTCATAACAGCATTTACACCACCAGCACGGTTAATGTCTTCCATATGAACAGTTGAAAGTGAAGGAGAGATCTTTGCAATGTGAGAAACTTTTTTACTAATCTCATTGATCTTTTCAATACTAAAATCAACATCAGCTTCTTTAGCAATCGCTAAAAGATGAAGAACAGTATTTGAGCTTCCACCCATTGCCATATCAATCACAAAAGCATTATGAATTGCTTTTTCATTAAGGATATTTTTTAGGTTGTTTTTCTTTCCATTTTGCTCTTTAACCATCTCTAAAACTCTTCTAGCACCTGCCTTAACCATCTCGATTCTCTCAGGAGTCATCGCTAGAACTGTCCCGTTTCCAGGAAGAGCAATTCCCATTGCTTCACTTAAAGTATTCATAGAATTGGCAGTAAACATACCAGAACAACTACCACCACTAGGACATGCCTCACACTCAATCTCATAAAGCTCTTCGTCAGTCATTTTTCCCTCTGAGTGCTGACCAACAGCCTCAAATGCAGTTGCAAGATCTATTGGAGTTCCATCTTTTTTATGTCCAGCCGCCATAGGACCACCTGATACAAATACCGTAGGAACATTAACTCTTAAAGCACCCATAATCATCCCCGGAACAATCTTGTCACAGTTAGGAATACACATTAGACCATCTAGCTTGTGTGCGTTCATTACAGTCTCAATTGAATCAGCAATAATCTCACGGGATGGTAGAGAGTAAAGCATACCATCGTGACCCATTGCAATACCATCATCAACACCGATTGTGTTAAATTCAAACGGTACACCACCAGCTTCTCTAATTGCTTCTTTTACGATTCTTCCATACTCTTGTAAGAAAAAGTGCCCCGGGATAATGTCAATATGGCTGTTGGCAATCCCGATAAACGGCTTATCAAAATCTTCATCTTTAAGACCTGTTGCTCTTAGAAGACTTCTATGAGGAGTCTTATCAAAACCTCTTTTTATAGTATCACTTCTCATTTGTAATCTCTTTGTTTTTATATATGTTTGTTATTATTATACAACATTAATTTATAAGGTATATAAATGAAAGAGTTGGCATTAAGAGGAAGAGCATATCCTTCAGATCTAAACCACAACGGAAATGTATTTGGTGGGTTTATCATGGCAAAAATGGATAAGGCTGCTAGTATTGCTGTTGACGGTGTTGTGAGATGTGGTGCAGTGACTGTTTCTGTTTCAGATCTAGTATTTAAAAAACCTGTACATAATGGTGATATCTTTACGGTATACACGGAAATTAAAAAAGTTGGAAAAACTTCTATTACTGTATTTGTAGATGTAGAAGTTAGAAATCATGTCAGTGGAATAGAATATACTGTGACAGAAGCGGAATTTAAATTTGTTACAGTTGATGAGGTTGGAAACTCTGTTCCAGTACAAGATGTTATGAGACCAAATTTAAGTAAAGGCTTAATGAAGCTAATAAAAGAGGGAGCGAAAGCTGCTGAAGCAAAAGAAAAATAAAATTTTTTAAATCTCTAAGATTTGTTTAAAGTTTTTTCTGTATAATTTCATCCTCTTAAAAAGAATGCGGGAGTAGCTCAGGGGTAGAGCATAACCTTGCCAAGGTTAGGGCCGAGGGTTCGAATCCCTTCTCCCGCTCCATTTTAAGAAACAGAACAAAAAATCGTGTCGTTGCCCGGGTGGTGGAATTGGTAGACACAAGGGACTTAAAATCCCTCGGTAGCAATACCGTGCCGGTTCAAGTCCGGCCCCGGGCACCATTTCTTGGCGGCATGGCCAAGTGGTCTAAGGCATTGGATTGCAAATCCATGATCCTCGGTTCGAATCCGAGTGCCGCCTCCAATTTTTTTTGGTAGTTAGACTACACTTATTTGCGGGTAGATGACAGAGCTGGTTGAATGTACCGGTCTTGAAAACCGGCGAGGGTCACACCTCCCAGGGTTCGAATCCCTGTCTGCCCGCCACTTTCTAGCAGATCCTCACAAATACAGTGTTTCAGGTAATTTACAAGACAAAAAAAGAGTAACTAAGACACTCTCCGCCAAAAACTCATACGGTTTAAGATTATTTACAGTTAATGGTATTTATTACTATAGAAGAACCATAAAAGGCAAAGACTGTAGAATATCACTTCGAACCAGAGATATAAAATTAGCAATAGTTCGTAGAAATATTTTTAATCTAATGGGAGATTACGAGTTTATGGGTGTTTTTAAAAGGGGAGATTTCGAGTTTGCTTTTGAATACGAAACAATAGAAGAGTTCAAAGAATATATGAAAATCGCACAAGAAACATATAAGGAAATTGAAGAAAAACCTTTTAACGAAGATCTAATAAATAAAAATACTATTATCGCTGAAGAAAATATGGAAATTAAAAAAGCGGAAAAGATGGGAGTGAGATTTCCACATAATCAAAGTCATCAAAAAGAACTGACTTTTGCTGATCTTGAATTAAACTTTATAGCCTCTAAAAGAAAGAGTGATAAAGTAAGAGAATCTTCATATAGTTCATATGCAACTGCTTTTGACAAACTTAAAAAATATTTTAAAAATAGACCTTTAGTTGATCTAACAATTCAAGATTATGAAGAGCATAGAGACTATTATAAAGATAAATTAAAAGCAACAACAGTTAATAATCATATGGGGTATCTTAATCTCTTTTTAGATTATGCTGTAACATATGGATGGATAGATAAAAACCACTCAAAAGGAATCGAAAATCTTAAAGAGGAGCAAAGTCCAAAAGAAAACTTTACAGATGAGGAAATAAGAGAGTTTTTAAATTTCAGAGGTAAGCAAATAGAATATAAAAAACTAATTGAAATTGGTATTTATAGCGGTATGAGAATAGGTGAAATAATTGCATTAAAACCTGAAAATATTAAAGAAGAAAAAGGGATATATTATTTTGATCTTACTTCCGCCAAAACTTTTTCAGGCATTAGAAAAGTTCCTATACATAGTATTCTTATAGAAAAAGGTTGTCATGATCCTCAACTTTACCCATTATTAGGAAACAAAACAGAAAATGCTGGAGGCAAAGCTGTTAATAGATTATTAAAGAAAATAATACCTGAACTTGAAGAGAATAAAAACAAAACTTTTCATAGTTTTAGAGGGACAGCTATAAGTAAGATGTCAAACAAACACTCTGATAAAATCAATGTGATTCAAGAAATTGTGGGACATAGTAGAGGGGATAAGAGTCTTACACTTGACACATATGCTAAAGGTTTTGATTTGGATTTGAAAAAAGAAGTTATTGAGAGCATTAGTTATTTTAAATGAAAGGATAATAACTATCTTTGTTTATCCATCTTCTCTAAGTCATAAAATATTTTTTCACCTGTAGTTAATTCTTCATCTCTTTCATAGTAGGATAACAGTAGATTCTTATATTTTTTTTCTAGTTTATCAAAAGCTAATATATAACTTGTATTTCTGTTCTTTTCATTTAAATATATCAATGCAAGAATATAAGACTTTAGACTATTTGAGTTTGATAGTGTTAATATTTTTGGAATAAGGACACTATTCTTTTCATCAAGTTCTGAAAATATATTTTCAAATAAAATACTTATAGAACTCTCAGAAAGATAAATTTTATGAAATTGCATTCT
>JAOXRY010000025.1 GCA_025800305.1 Campylobacterales bacterium
AAAGGCAAGAATATTGTAAAAGAAAAATAGTGCTATCAGACCAATAAAAATTCCAAAATATAAGTTCTTTCTTATCTCCTCCTCCAAGAAAAGATCTTTCTCAACAATATTCCACCCAATATTATGAAGATAGTAGTTTTCTACTTTTGAAATTATTGTAATCTCTTCTTCTGGCTCTAGTGTTATTGTAAACATAGAAAACCTACTAAGAACCTCTCTTAAATTTTGCTCTCTTAGATCTCCCAAGAGATATTTTTTATGGAGTTTTTCTTTTTTGTATATAAATGTATCAATTTTATTAGTTCCTGCTAGAGGGTTGTATATTGCCAGTTCAACTCTTTTTTTTCTTTTGTTCTTTAACTGTAATTTTGTCCAAAATGGACCTTGTTTTACTCCAATTTGATCTCTTGTAACTAAAGTTAAATCTTTTGAATTTAAAATGGTTTTATGAGTTTCTGCTTTACCATCTTCTTTTTTGTAGTATATGTAACCTAGTGAACTTCTTTTTTTAAATGTTTCACCTATTTCTAAAAAGTCATTACCAAAAAGTTGAAAAGAAAATAATAGAAAAAAAGATAGGCTAAAAGTTAACTTCGAGAATATAACCAAATCCTTGCCTGTTGGTGATAGTGTTTTTCCCAAGTTTTTGTCTTAGTCTATGAATCAAGTTTTTAATTGCTTGTTCACTTTTGTGGGTATCATAGTCTATTGACATTGAGATTTCTTCACTTGGTACAACTTTGTTCTTATTTTTTAATAATACTTCCAAAGTTTTTATTTCACTTTTAGAAAGGATAACAATTTCATCGTTATTTCTCAACTCTTTTCTAGAAAAGTTATACTCTATTTCAGGGGTTAATCTCTCTATGTTTTCATTTTGAATGTCTAATTTATTAACAATTTCACTTAATGATTCAACCAAAGTATCATAACTAATTGGTTTAATAAGATAATTGGTCAATTCTAAAGGAATACACTTTAAAAGTTTGTCTCCATCTGAAGAGTTACTAATAATTAAAATAGGAATTTTACTTCCTTCGTCTCTTAATCTAGAAACAAGACTATAACCATCTCCTTCAGGCATGACATAATCTGTAATAAGAATATCTATCTTATTTTTTTTGTACGCATGATACCCTTCAATACCATTTTTCCCAACAATAATCTCTTTGAAAAAAATATCTAATGTAGCCTTTAAACTATCTAATAATTCTGTGTCATCTTCTACTAAAAGTAGACGTAAATTTTTTAGTGGCGTTAAATCATTCTTCATTAATAGCTATTTTATAACTAAATAGTTTTAAAGTAGTTTCAAATTTACTATTAGCTTTTGTAAAAAACAGTTATTTTTTGATTTTAAACCAAAACGATATAATTTCAAAAAATCAGAACTAGGTAATAAAATAATGGGAAGAGCATTTGAATATAGAAGAGCGGCAAAAGAGAAAAGATGGGATAAGATGTCTCGTGTTTTTCCAAAGTTAGCAAGAAAAATCACAATTGCAGCAAAACAAGGGGTTCCAGATCCAGAAATGAACCCAGCACTTAGAACAGCGGTTTTAAATGCAAAAGCTGAGAACATGCCAAAAGATAACATCGATGCGGCAATTAAAAGAGCAACAGGAAAAGATGCTGCACTTTTAGCAGAGGTTAACTACGAAGGAAAAGGACCTCATGGATCTTTACTTTTTGTAGAGACTGCAACAGATAACAATACAAGAACAGTAGCGAATGTAAAAATGTACTTTACAAAAACTGGTGGTCAAACAGTTCCAACTGGTTCTTTGGAGTTTATGTTTGATAGAAAAGCTGTTATTGAAATCGCTAAAAATGACGACTTAGATCTTGAAGAGATGGAACTGGAATTAATTGACGCTGGTCTGGAAGAGATAGATGCAGAAGGTGAAGATTCTATTATGATTTATGGTGCTTATACTGATTTTGGAAACCTTTCAAAAGCTTTAGAAGATATGGATGGAGTAGAAATCAAAAAAGCAACTCTTCAAAGAATTCCAAATGATCCAAAAGATTTTACAGAGGAACAAATCGAAGACATCGAAAAACTAATTGATAAGCTTGAAGAGGACGAAGACGTCCAAGCTGTTTATACAAATATTGCGTAATCTTTTCATACTACTTTTTTTAACTTCTTGGCTTTATAGCCAAGGGGTTGAACACTACAGCAAAAAATTTCTAGGATCTCCTTATGGATTTTCTCCTTTAGGGGAGGGGAGAGGTAAAGACTCAGATCCTAGAATCCGCACAGATCTTTTTGATTGTACAACATTTGTTGAAACCGTTTTAGCGTATTCAAAAAATAGTAAAGATCCACTAACGATACTTGACTCAATCAGATACAAAGGCAAACCTGATTTCTATAATAGAAGACATTTTCCTTATTTTTGGATAGAAGAATTAGTCCAAAATGGTATTTTAAAACCTTTTAAATCAGTATATGAACGTTCAATTACTAAGATAATAAATCAAGCTGTATGGGCTAAAAGAGAGCCAAAGTTCCTAAAAGATTTTGATACATCAAAGATCCCTAATAAAACTTATACCCTTTCATATATTCCTCTAAATAAAATTCTTTTACTAGATCTAAAAGAGCCTGTTGTTTTTTCTCTTGTTAGAGAAAATAGAGAAACTAGCCCGATTATTATTACCCACCAAGGTTTTCTTTTACCTAGTAAAAATGGAATTATTGTTCGCCATGCTAGAAGTAAGCCTGTAAGTAAAGTTATTGAGGAGTCACTTGATAGCTTTGTTAAAAGATCTCAAAGTTATAAAAACTGGAAAGTTTTAGGGCTTCATCTTAATTATATTATTTATTAATCTTTATAATTGTGCTAGAATATTCCTATCTTGTAAATAGGAGCTCTCTTTATGGAAACAACAGTTCAAGATCTACTGAATAACCTTCCTGGAATGTTATATAAATGTAAAAATGACAAAGACTGGACTATGGACTTTGTCAGTGATGGTTGTAAAAATTTAACTG
>JAOXRY010000258.1 GCA_025800305.1 Campylobacterales bacterium
AAAAATGGCGAAAGAGATTTATTCTTATAAAAAGAGGTGAAGTACATGAATCAAACACCTAAAGCAAACCGTCCACATATAGCTCTATATGGAAATAGAAATGCTGGTAAATCTTCTCTTCTAAACGCTATTATTGGCCAAGATATATCTTTGGTATCTAGTGTGAAAGGAACTACTACTGACCCTGTTTCTAAGGCTATGGAGTTACTTCCACTAGGGCCTGTCGTATTTATTGATACTGCTGGACTAGATGATGATGGAGAACTCGGAAAGCTCAGAGTAAAGAGATCAAAAAAAATTCTGCAAAGAACAGATTTTGCAATTTATGTCATAGATCCATTAGATTTTGACAAAAATGCTCTATCAAAATCTCTACTTGAATTCAAGAGATTTCACATACCACATCTCCTTGTATTTAATAAATTAGATACTTTAGATCAACATACTGAAGCTAATTTGAAATCAGAATATCCTGAAGCATTTTTTGTATCTGCTGAAAAAAACATTGGAATATTGGATTTAAAAGATGCTCTCATAGATAGAATTCGCGCAGAAGAAGATGAACCTCCTCTTATTGGTGATTTGATTCCATA
>JAOXRY010000266.1 GCA_025800305.1 Campylobacterales bacterium
CTTAGCTGGTGGTGCTGATAAGATAAAAGAGAGCGGGGGAGTTCTTCTTGGTGGTCACACTATAGAAACTCCTGAAATGTACTTTGGATTAAGTGTAACAGGGAAAATTCACCCTAAAAAGATCTATCAAAATAACACAGGGAAAATAGGAGATCTCTTAATTCTTACCAAACCTATTGGAATGGGGATTTTAACAACGGCAATAAAAGCAGATATGCTAAGCATAGACGAGGTTTTACACACTAGTCAGATCTTAAAAACTCTCAATAAAAAAGCTTCTATTTTAATGAGAAAGTATAGAGTAAGTAGTTGTACTGATATCACAGGGTTTGGACTTTTAGGACATGCATTAGAGTGTTCTAATTTTGATACTACATTAAAAATCTATAGTAATGAGGTGCCTGTAGTAGATTTTGTAAAGCCACAACTAGAGATGGGTGTAATTCCTGCTGGTACTTATAGAAACAGAGACTATTTAGAAGATAAAGTTCACTATGAAAAAACAGTAGATCTTGATACTCAAGTTCTTTTAAATGATGCACAAACCTCAGGAGGACTTTTGATAGCTATTAATAAAGATGATTGCAAAGAGTTTTTAAAAGAGATAGAAGAGGTTTCTTTTGGCTATGGAAAAATTATTGGTGAGATTATTCCAAGGAAAAATCATGGAGTGATTGTTCAATGATGTGGCGAGAAGGTGCAGGAATCGAACCTACCATCAGACCAGCACTGGCCCAAACATTGGATTTGAAATCCACGGCATCCACCAGGAATACATACCCCCCACTTGTGGTAAATCTAATTTTACCATTAGAAGCTATAAAATACAAGGTTTGTAATGGAACTTTTTAGAAAAATACCAAAAATTGATAAGTTTATTGAAAAAGAGGAGTTTAAAAAATATCCTCTAGATGTAGTAACCAAATTTACCCAAGAAGCCATAGAGAATTTGAGAAATGATATAAAAAATGGGGATATAAAAAATTTCCAAGAGGAAAAATTAGTTGAATCAGTTTTAGAAAAAATAAAAATATTATTTGATCCTTCTTTAAAAACTCTATTTAATGGAAGTGGGGTAATTATTCACACAAATTTAGGACGTTCTTTAATTAGTGAAGAGATCTATGATGCTGTAAAACCTATTGCTACAAGTTACAACAATCTTGAATATGATTTAGAAAAAGGAGAGAGAGGAGAAAGGTATGTTCATGTTTCCAACCTTATAAGGTTTCTTACAGGAAGTGAAGATGCTTTGGTAGTAAACAATAATGCTTCTGCTGTTTTTCTTATTTTAAATACTTTTGCCAAAGAGAAAGAGGTTGTTGTTTCAAGAGGAGAGTTGGTAGAGATTGGTGGAAGCTTTAGAATTCCTGATGTTATGAGTGAAAGTGGTGGGATTTTAAAAGAGGTAGGAACAACCAATAAAACCCATTTACGTGATTATGAAAATAGTACCAATGAAAATACAAAAATGTACATGAAGGTTCATAAATCAAACTACTCTATTGAAGGATTTACTAAAGAAGTTGATTTAAAAGAGATGGCAACTTTAGCAAAAGAAAAAGGTATTTTAAGTTACTACGATATGGGTGGTGGACATCTTATAGATCTTCCTTATTCTCTAAGTAACAAAGAACCTAATGTTAAAAAAGTTTTAGAAACTGGGGTAGATCTTCTCTCTTTTAGTGGAGATAAGCTTTTAGGAGCTACACAAGCTGGTATTATTGTTGGGAAAAAAGAGCTTATCGATAGACTAAAGAAAAATCATCTTCTTAGAATGGTCAGAGTTGATAAAATAACACTTGCTTTATTGGAGGAGAGTTTAAGACAGTTTGCCCAATCTCCAACTAATCTTGTAGCCTTGGATCTTCTTTTAAGGGATGAAAAAAAACTAGAAGATATGGCAACAATACTAAAAAGAAAAATCAATACTCCTACAAAAATTATTAAATCCAAAACGGTTATAGGTGGAGGAACGACTCCAAACAGGACAATTCCTACAATATGTTTGGAATTTGAAAGTGATAAAAAACCAAATGAACTTGAAAAAGTTTTTAGAAAAAATATGGTCATTGGAAGAATTGAAGATAATAAGTTTTTGTTAGATCTTAGAAGTATTTTAGAAAAGGAACTTGATACTTTAGGGCAAGTTATCAACGGAGTTCTAGATGAGTAATATAATAATAGGAACAGCTGGACATATTGATCATGGAAAAACAGCACTTATTAAAGCTATTAATGGATATGAAGGTGATGAAACAATTGAGGAACAAAAAAGAGGAATAACAATAGATCTTAGTTTCTCAAACCTACAAATTGGGCAAAAAAACATCGCATTTATTGATGTTCCTGGTCATGAAAAACTTGTTAAGAATATGATTTCTGGTGCTTTTGGATTTAATGCTGTTATGGTTGTGATTGCTGGTGATGATGGGATTATGCCACAAACAAGAGAGCATTTGGAGATTATTTCTTTATTGGATGTAAAAGATCTTATTATCGTAATTTCTAAAAAAGATCTTATCTCAAAAGAGCAGTTA
>JAOXRY010000343.1 GCA_025800305.1 Campylobacterales bacterium
CTTCAAAAACATCCAACCTACTAAAAAACAAATCCTTAAACGATGCTCCTCCTTTTTCTTCTTCTTTCTGATTCTTTTTCACTTCCTTTTTCGATGCAAATGTATTTAACAACTCAAGTGGAATATCATAGTCTTTTTCCCAAATCAATTCTCCTTCCAAAGACAATTTAAACAATGAAAGCCCTTCTACCTCTTCGATGTAGTCGTTATTTCTATGAAATATTACTCCTAAAACATACCCCCTAGGATTTTCATACAAAAAAAACTCTTTAAGAAATTTTTCTTTCAGCTTAAAAGGTACTTTCTTCTTCACACCATCTTGATAAACCAAAACTTCTAAATCATATTGAGGCTCTTTATTTTTCTTCTTTTTTTTAGCCTCTTCTCCTTCACAGTTTACCAGGGCACCTATATAAACAACACCATTTTTATCTATGGTCAAATCTTTCAATTTCATTTTCTTTTCAGAGTATGGCATTTTCACCTCCTCTGACCAGATAGGTTCAAGTTTCTTATCAAAAACATTCAATCCAACTTCTAAAAAGCTCTTTGATGCCCTTTTGATGTCAGAAACTTTCACATAGCTTATCACTAAATTATTTTCATCAAAAGATTTATCAAACCTATATTTATCTGTTTTCCTAAACCTGTAAAAGCCCGTACTCTCTAAACGTCCAGATAACTCCCCTTTTACTTCAATAATCTTAACCTCATTTCCAGACAGGGAACAATTCTCTACATCTATCTCTTGACAAAACAACTCATCTATTTCTTCTTTCTTCTTCCACCTACTGTAAAACATAAAAAGCCTACCATCCAACGTCAAAAACTTTTCGATACTGTAACTCTTCATATCGAACTCATGAACCATCTTCTTTTCAAGAGACATATTTTCAATATCAAACTTTTGCAGTATTATGGACTTTGGTTGTCTTTTCACAGCAACCATAATATCTTTACTGTAGAAATAATACTTTTCTTCTGAGACATTTGTAGGATAAGGAGCACCTACTAAGCATTCTACCCCCTGAGAGATTTCGCTCCCATCTTGCCCGAGAGATC
>JAOXRY010000352.1 GCA_025800305.1 Campylobacterales bacterium
TCAAGTTGGAACTTATCATCAGAGAAACTTATCAAAACACGATAAGTTGAAAGAATGAAATTGACGTTAATGTGAAATACTTTACTTCCTCCTTGATCAGTTGTGTGATGATTTTTTTGTTCCATGTATTGACGAAGGTAATCATTTATATCAGTATAAGAATACATTCCATCTTTGAAAGTGACAGTATTCCAATTAGCACCTCTGTCATTAGTGTATTTTATTGTGTTATTTTTGTAACTGCTTCTGATATTACACCAAGAATAAGTCATTGTCAATCGGTCAATAGCAAGAGAGTGTTTCTTCACAGGATCAAGTTTCAGAGGTGGATTAAACTTTATCTTGAAATTATCTGGTCTGTTTTCACCAGTTTTTTCTCTGTTGATTGAAGAAATGTGAATAGCTCTTTCCATTATTTTATTTATTTAATATATAATTTTTCAAAAGATCATTCAACTGCTTTTTTGTGACGACTTTGAGTTGATGGAGAAGATGCGCAATTTGAGAGAACTCTTGCTTTACTCCATTGTTTCCGGCAAAGATGGAGCCGGCGAGTAATTCAAGTCTTTTGATGAGTTGAAGAGAGTTATTGAAGTGGATGGTGCCTGTGCCTGTTATTTTTTTATAATTTCTGAGTTGTCCCATATTATTAATAAAAATTTGCATGATATTATATTCTTTGATAAGTTCTTTAGTTTTTTCTTTGGATTGTTGACCTTTAATTGGATAAGCTAGAATCAAACCTGTAAGAGTATCTTTTTTGTAGTCTGCAACATATTTAATAGATTTTTTAAGATTGGCGGTCTCTTTCATTCCTTTGTCAAAAGCTTTTTGTAATTCATCCAAACTTGAATCTTTAT
>JAOXRY010000363.1 GCA_025800305.1 Campylobacterales bacterium
GATGCTTTATGAAATGAAGCTTGACCTTCAGGAGTCTTTAAAGCCTTTTGTAGATCTTCCAAATTATCAAACTTTGAAGTATAGCTTTCAGATCCATGACAGGTCAATTTTATTAGTTCTCTAGCCTCTTCCTCCAATGAGGAAGAAAAGGCTAGCACTACATTAGGTGCAATCTTTTTTGGCTTGCGCTGTTTGTTGTTCCTTTTCTTCCCAGTCAAAACTTATTTTCCCTAGTAAATTATCTAATGTCTTATTTTTTGAATAGCTTTGATTTAAAATTTGACCATTAAAAACTCTTCATCATCTCGATTTATTCTGGTTTTAAAAATCGACTTTTTTGCTCTGTCACTTCTTTATGTTTTTTCTTGAACCATTCTTCGTAAGCGATCAGAAGGTTTTCTAGATTGTTTTTTCCAAAAGGAATATCCCAGTCAGCTATTTTTGAGCCTTCCGAATATTTTAGTCTAATCTCTTCTTCTATTGGTATTAACACAGCTAAGATTCTCCCCGCCTCTGGAATTATTTCAAAAAAATCATCTCTCGTAATATGACCCTTAAGCATCATTGTCCCAGCTTGAGAAAGAACCTGTGAAGCTAATCTTCTATGATTCCATTCAGTTGTCTTGGGGGTACTGTTCTCTTTAACC
>JAOXRY010000365.1 GCA_025800305.1 Campylobacterales bacterium
CTAAAGATATAACCAATGGAACTATATATCTCATTCTACCCCTTTTTTAAGATGGTCCATTTTATAATCTTTATTATGAAATCAATATTAATAACAGGCTGTTCAACTGGAATTGGTCTTGAAACAGCACACTTTTTAAAACAACAAAACTATCAAGTTTTTCCTACAGCAAGAAAAGAAGAAGATGTAAAAAAATTAAAAGATCTTGGTTTTGATAGCTTTCTTTTGGATCTTAAAGATGAAGAATCTATGGATAGTTCTTTAAAAAATATTCTAAAAATCACTGGAGGAACTTTAGATGCTCTTTTTAATAATGGAGCCTATGGACAACCAGGAGCCGTTGAAGATCTTACTACTGAGGTTTTAAAAGAACAATTTGAAACAAACTTCTTTGGGTGGCACACCTTAACAAGAAAAGTTCTTAAAATAATGAGAAAACAAGGTCATGGAAAAATTATCCAAAACAGTTCTGTTCTTGGAATCATCTCATTAAAATTTCGAGGAGCATACAACTCTTCAAAATATGCTTTAGAAGGGTTAACTGACACTTTAAGACTGGAACTTGAAAATTCAAATATTCACATCAGTCTTATTGAGCCTGGGCCAATAAAAAGTAACTTTCGCCAAAACGCTATGTATAAGTTCAAAAAGAACATCAAGATCCAAGGAAGCCCATTTGAAGAGATCTACCAAAAAGTCTTGGCAAGATTGGAAAGAAAAAAATCCGATGATCCTTTTACCCTTCCTCCAACAGCCGTTGGGAAAAAAGTATTAAAGATTTTAGAGACAAAAAACCCTAAACCAAGATACTATGTCACAACACCAACTTATATTTTCGGATTTTTAAAAAGAGTTCTTTCCTCCCCAGCTCTTGATAAGATTTTAATGAAAGTTTCCAATGAAGAAAACTAGTTTAGAAGATAGAATAGATATCCCCTGCTTAATACTTTGTGGTGGCAAAAGTAGCCGAATGAAAGAGAATAAAGCACTACTTCCTTTTGGAGAAGAGAAAACTCTTATGGAGTATCAGTATAAAAAGTTTCAAAAGATATTTTCTAAAGTATATCTTGTTGTAAAAAAAGACAACAGTGTAACTTTTACAAAAGATCTCATTATT
>JAOXRY010000378.1 GCA_025800305.1 Campylobacterales bacterium
CTAAAGAGATAGAAGAGATCTTTAACAATACAAAAACTATAGCTATTATTGGGCTCTCTCCAAATGAGGAAAAACCAAGTAACAAAGTTGCAAAATATCTCCAATCAGTAGGATTTAAAATCATCCCTGTTTACCCAAAAGAAGAGATTATTCTTGGTGAGAAAGTCTATAGAGATCTTGATGATATCGAAGAGAAGATAGATCTTGTTGATGTCTTTAGAAAAGCTGACTACATTCCAACAGTTGTAGAAAAAATATTAAAACGAGATGATGTTAAAACACTTTGGACACAGCTGGGAATTGTCAATAACAAAGCAGCTGAAACAGCAAAAAAAGCAGGTCTTAATGTTGTCCAAAACCACTGTACACTGATAGAGCATCAAAGAATAGTGAATGATTAATCTCGAAGATATAAAAAAAGCAAAAGAGAACATAGGAGGCGTTGTAAAAAGAACGCCATTCTCTCTTGCCCCTAACCTTACTAAACTTCTTGATGGAAATATATATCTAAAAAAAGAGAATCTACAATACACAGGAGCTTACAAGCTTCGTGGTGCATACAATAGAATCTCTAATCTTAGTGAAGCAGATAGAAAAAAAGGTGTAATCGCAGCTAGTGCAGGAAACCACGCACAAGGTGTTGCCCACTCCGCTTTTGTTTTTGGTATCAAATCAATTATTGTAATGCCAGAAACAACTCCACTTCTAAAAGTCAATGGAACCAAAGATTTAGGAGCTGAAGTAATCTTAAGTGGTGGAAACTATGATGAAGCTTTTGCTTTTGCACAGAAGTATGCTACAGAGAATGATTTAACACTAATTCATCCCTTTGAAGATGATGATGTCATTGCAGGACAAGGAACTGTGGCATTGGAAATCTTAGAAGACCTTGAAAATGTCGACAAAATTGTTGTCCCTGTTGGTGGTGGTGGACTGATTAGCGGTGTTGCTACTGCTATCAAAGAGATAAATCCAAATATTAAAATCATCGGTGTGTCAGCCTCTGGTGCTCCAGCAATGAAAAAGTCTTTTGATGCAAAACAGCCAATTGACACTACAGAAGTAAAAACTATTGCTGATGGAATTGCGGTAAGGGATACTTCAACCAAAACTTTAGAGTATATTTTAAAAGGTGTTGATGAGTTAATTACTGTTGATGATAATGAAATTGCCAATGCTATTCTTTTTTTAATGGAGAAACAAAAACTAATCGTTGAAGGTGCAGGAGCCGTTGGTGTTGCTGCCCTACTCCATCATCATATTGAAACAAAAGAAAATGAAAATATAGCTGTTATTTTAAGTGGTGGAAACATTGATGTAACGATGCTTAGTCTTATCATCGAAAAAGGTCTATTAAAGAGCCAGAGAAAGATGAAGATTAAGCTGAAGCTAATCGATAAACCAGGTAGTCTACAACACTTTACAGAAATGCTAACTCAGATGAGTGCCAATATCGTTGAAATTGGCTACGACAGAACAGACAAGAATTTAGAAATAGGCGACGCATGGGTCTATGTCGCACTTGAAACAAAGGGGAGCGAACATCAAGAGGAAATTAGGACAAAGTTAAAAGAGGAAAAATTTCAATTTTATGAAGAGTGACGAAGGAAATTGAACATGAATGAGCTACTACTACTTGTAGAAAACAATATTGCTGTACTACTTTTTGGTATAGTGATGAACTTAGGTTTAACCTTTGGATTTGGGATATATAAAGCTATGAATCTTAGCTATAACCAAACCGTGGTTTTAATGGATAAATACCCTGTCAAGACAAAAAGTGGAAAGCTTGTTTTTCTTTGGGTTGTACCTTGGCTTGGAGTCGGGTATATATTTTATGAACTTTTAATTGTTCAAAAATATATTAACAATGGCTTAACAGTTTATGACTATATTGAGCATAAACTTCAAAGAGAATTTAAAAGGCAAGAATCATAAAAAAAGAAATCGTAATACTATTAAACATGGGTGGAGCTTCAAACTTAGATGAAGTTCCCGTTTTTTTAAACAATATGTTCAGTGACAAGAACATACTGCCAATACCATTTACTCCAATTAGAAAAATGGTAGCAAAAATTATCACAAATAGAAGATATAAAAGTTCCCAAGAAAACTACAAGTTAATAGGTTCATCTTCACCACTTCTAAAAATCACACAAAAACTATCTAAAAAATTAGAAGAGAAAACAAGTAAAAAAATCTTAATTGTAAATAGATACACACCACCTTTTTCTAAAGATGTATTAGAAGAAATTGAAGCTTATGAACCAGATCTAATTACCCTTCTGCCAATGTATCCACAGTATTCAATTACAACATCTGGATCATCTTTAGAAGATATTAACCAAGCATTAAATAATAAATACAAGACAAGAACAATAGAGCCTTTCTATGACAATCAACAATACATAGATCTATTAGTTCAAAAACTAAACGAGAAACTAACCACTGGCTACGAAGAGTTCACCCTAATCTACTCAGCTCACGCCCTACCAAAAAGTGTAATTGAAAAAGGTGATCCTTATGTTGAACACACAGAAAAAATGGTTGAACTTTTAAACAATACTCTAACAAAACAAGGGATTAGTTTTAAAGATACAATCCTAGCTTATCAATCTAAACTAGGCCCTGTTGAGTGGACTAAACCTTACCTTTCTGATGTAATAAAAAGCTTATCAAATGAGAAGGTTATTATCCTTCCTCTTTCATTTACAATTGATAATTTAGAAACTCTATTCGAACTTGATATAGAATATAGAGAAGAGGCAGAAGAGCTTAATATTGAAGACTATAGGGTTGTAGAGTGTCCTAATGATTCTGAGGAGTTTGTGGAGGTTTTAACGGAACTACTTTAAGTTTTCTTCTATATTTAGAATCTCCAAGAGATCTTTAGCTGATAAATTATCATATAAATACATTTCAATTACTTTTGCAAAATCATTGGAGGGAATTGAGCCTTTTAACCATATATCAACGTTTTGAGGTTTAATATAAAGTTCTAAGCCCTTTTCTTTTCCAAAATCATTTAAAATGTCTGCTGTTTGTCTGAGAGAAGATGAGTCTTTATGAATTTTTTCAATTATTCTTTGATAAAAAAGTGCCATTAACGTTCTATTCTTCCACTTATATTTTTCCAAATTCTAACCTTTTTAAATATTACTATCAAACAATAAAATCAAATTTTAATTAAAAATTGATAAAAATTTACACAAAACTTTTAATAAATAAGTTTGTTTTAATTAATTATTGATAATATTCATTTTATGTTTATTAAATTTTTTTCAATTATCTTTGTTATTACGTTATTTTTTGGTTGCCAAAGTAGTGATAGTTCATCAACTAATAATGATACAACAATAGAAAATCCATCTATTATTGTAGAAGCAGTTACTATGAATATAATTACAGTAACTTCAAACCCTATACAGAAAAACAATAGAGCCATAATTATAGGAACAGCTACCAATAGTAAAGAAAAAATCTCTTTTCGTATAAATTCAAGAGATTATAGTGCAGAGCCAAACGATGAAGGAAACTGGAGTATAACAACCGAAGAGCTTACAGATAGTAGCTATCATATTGATTTTTATAATGATGGAATAGTCAATGGTACTCTTTTTCAATACAACAATAGTTTTATCATAAACAGTCAAAACCTTATTATTGATACAACACCACCTAACGCAACTTTGCCTGCTATTTTTACACAAGCCCCAATC
>JAOXRY010000379.1 GCA_025800305.1 Campylobacterales bacterium
GGATACTTTTGAATAATCGCATTGTAAAAAGCTAATCTCTCTTTTGATGTTCCTTCATCTAGTTCAAATTTTATAAAGTCAATCTCTTTTCTTATATCTTGAATATTTTTTACATAGGAATAATCAATTAAAAACTTATCAAAAAACTCCAATGATTTTTTTAATCTTCCTGCTTTTCTATACCACCTAGCATTATATAAAAGTTGTTTTTGGTAATACTGACTTGTTGGGTCAATAGAGTTTGATAAGATCTCACCAATTTGAGCTGCTATGTAAGGAATTTTTCTATCAACTAACTCTTTTGCTAAATTTAGAGTTATCTCATAATCTTTTAGGTAAAACTTAGGATTGGAATTGATAATTTTCTGATAAAGTTCTTTGGCTTTTTCAAGATTCTCTCCAACAATATAGTACCTTGCTAATCTATAAGCAGCTAATGAAGCAACCTCTATATCATCAGAGCTATACAAAACTTTATCATAGTACTTTTTAGCATTGGCAGTTTTTCCTTCTTTTCTCCACCTATCAGCACGAAAAATCATTGCATATTCAGCATAACTATTACCAGGATATTCTGTTATTAGCGTATCTAGTATGGAATTTGCTTCATGGATTATTCCCATATCCAAATAGGCTTTTGCCACAATAAGCATCATCTCTGGAAGATCTTTATGACTAGTATAAGAAACAATCCAAGGAGCACCTATTTCAATGACCTCTCTTTGTCTGTTACCTTGTTCATCCATTGCTTTAATTTTGAAAGCTAAGATCTCAGGCATAAAAAGTTTATTAATCTCTTGTTTTTCTAATTTTCTATCTATTCTTGAAAGCAAAGTTCTAAAATCTTTTTTTACAAAAAGTCGCTTTAAGGAGTTGTACTCTATAAAATCATCGTAGTCTTTTCCTTTTCCTATTGGATAACCTCCAATATCTAAAGCACCAATTGTTGGATAGTCCCACTCTTTAATTTTTACTGGAAAATTAATTCCGTCATATTTTCTTGATTTAAAGAAAGGATTTTTTCCATCAAACCCTAGAACAAGCCACGTATTACTATTTACAATGTTTTTTTTATACACCGTTCTATTTTCTAAAGTACTAATTGTTTGTGAATAAAGTTCACCATTAAACTTTGGAATAACTTCTAAATAAAATTCTCTTCTTTTTATATAAGGCTTTATTTTAAAGAAACTATTTTCTGTAGCTACTGGCTTGGACAATGGTATTTTTTTAAACCTACATTTAATAAAGTCTCTTCTAAGATGAGTCTCTTCTATGTGTTCACAAACAAAATTTTGTTCACTTACCACTTCAACAAGTGAATAACTCTGCTTACCATTACTACCCAATGATACTGTTACATCAATAGAATAAAGAGAAAGTGTCAAAGAGAAAAAAATTAGAAAAGATCTTAAAATCAAAAATTCACCTGTTTTTTATTGTTTATAAACCAAAACTGTGCCATTTTATCATAGTGTTTTAAACAAACTAATAAAGAGAAAGAAGAAGAGTTG
>JAOXRY010000380.1 GCA_025800305.1 Campylobacterales bacterium
TGGTGGTGCTGAGATCTTTGATGAAAAACTTAGATCTAGAATTTGTAAAGGAAAAGTATCCAGCCAAGATTGGCTAGATATTCACAGAAAATGGCATAAGAAAGGTAAATACTCCAACGCCACAATGCTTTTTGGTCACATTGAATCAAGAGAACATAGAATAGATCATATGATTCGTTTAAGAGATCTTCAAAATGAGACAGGAGGCTTTAACGCTTTTATTCCTCTTGTATACCAAAGAGACAATAATTTTTTAAAAGTAGCTAACTTTTTAAGTGGGGAAGAGATCTTAAAAACATATGCAATAAGTAGAATTATCTTACAAAACATCCCACACCTTAAAGCATATTGGGTAACAACTACACTTCCATTGGCTCTTGTAGCACAAGAGTATGGAGCTGATGATATTGATGGAACAATCCAAAAAGAGTCAATAAATTCAGCAGCAGGAGCAAAAAGCTCCAAAGGTTTGGATTCAGAGGAATTAACAAGTTTAATAAAAAATGCAGGTTTTATACCGACAGAAAGGGACAGTCTTTATAATGAGATCTAAAATTAACAATCTTTTCAGATTGAAAGAACACAACACTTCTGTAAAACAGGAGTTTACGGCAGGTTTAACAACCTTTTTAACAATGATGTATATCGTTCCAGTAAATGGATTTATCCTTGCAGATGCTGGACTTCCAATGGAAGCAGTAATTACAGCTACTGCTTTGATTACAATTGTTGCAACACTATTTAATGGTCTTTGGTCAAATACTCCAATTGCTATGAGTGTAGGTATGGGACTCAATGCTTATTTTGCATATGGATTAGTCTTAGGAATGAAAATCCCTTGGGAAACAGCTTTAGGTGTTGTATTCTTATCAGGTATTATTTTCCTAGTTCTATCTTTCACAAAATTTAGAATATGGCTAATGACATCCATTCCAATGAGCCTTAGAATTGCTATAGGTGCTGGTATCGGTGCTTTTATTGGTTTTATTGGACTAAAACAGATGGGTATGGTTGTAGCAAATCCTTCCACATTAGTTGCTATTGGTGACTTTAAAGATCCTAATGTTTTACTAGGAACTTTTGGTCTATTTATTGCACTAACTCTATACTCTTATAAAATTAGAGGTGGATTTATTTTAGCAGTAGCATTAACATCAATTGTTGGATGGGCAACAGCAATCGCTCCAGCTCCAGAGGCTATTCTTTCAGCACCAGCTTCAATTACTCCAATAATGATGAAGCTAGATATTGTTTCTGCTTTTACATTAGCTCTTTTTCCAGTAGTTATTACTTTTTTGATTACAGATATTTTTGACACTTTAGGAACCTTAACAGGTGTAGGTGCTAGAGCAAACTTATTTAATAAAAAAGAGGGAAGTAAAGATCTTCAAAAAACTATGGAAGCAGACGCTGTTTCTACAATAGGAGGAAGTCTTATTGGTGTTTCTACTGTAACTGCTTTTATAGAAAGTGCCAGTGGAGTTGAAGAAGGTGGAAGAACAGGTCTTACTTCTGTTTTTACTGCTCTATTTTTCATTGGAACTCTTTTTATGCTTCCACTTTTTAAAGCAATCCCATCAAATGCGATCTATCCAATCTTGGTTGTTGTTGGTATGTTAATGTTTTCAGAGCTGGGAAAAATTGACTTTGAAGCTGAAGATTTTGCGACAAAAGCAGGAGCATTTCTAATTGTTGTGTTAATGCCATTAACATTTTCTATCACCAATGGAATCGCTGGTGGTTTTATTATCTATACACTATTAAAAATAGCGACAGGTAAAGGAAAAGATCTTAACGCTGGTATTGGAGCTATAGGACTTATTAGTCTCTTAGTTTTTATTTTAGGATAGCCAATTGGAAAAATATTTTTATTCATATGATGAACTAATCAAAGATCTTAAAATCCTAACAAAAGATCTTGGTGATTATAAACCAGATGCAATAATTGCATTAAGCCGAGGTGGAGTGACAATAGGTCACTTCTTGGCTGAATATTTTGATATTAGAACCTTGTATACAATGAATACCATTCACTATGATGGTCAGAAAAAAATGGATGAAGTTATTATCTACAACATACCAGATATTAAGGATGCTAAAAAAGTTCTTATAGTAGATGAGATTATTGACAGTGGTGAGACAATTCAAGAAGTGATGAAAGTTCTTAATAAAAGACACCTCTATGTTGATTTTAAAACTCTTACAGTATTTCAGAAAAAAAGAGCAGTTTTTAAAGCAGATTATTGGGTAAAAGATACCGATAAATGGATTGAATTTTTTTGGGAGTTAGCATTAAAATAAAAGTTCCCCTGTAAAAGGGGAATTTACTACTAATTACTCGCCATATACTTTAATTGTATAAGTAGAATAGATCCCAAAGTAGCTTTTTGCTTGTCCATCTACATGACTTATTTTGGTAATACCACCATTTTTTCTTGCTTCTTCAACACTACAATTTCCTGATGCAATAATGAATAAGACAGAAGAACATTCAGCTGTTCCAACTTTGCTTCCACTTGTTTCACCTGTGACAGCGATAGTCGAACTAGTATCTATGTACAGACCATTTACTGGTGTAGCCATTTGGCTTAAACAACCTGTCAATAATAGAGGTAAGCTAGCTATTAAAGTAATTTTTAAAAACTTTTTCATTTTTTCTCCTTTAGTTTAAATTATACCTAAATAATTGATAGCCAACCAAAATATAAAAACATATATCTTCCAACTTTTCCAATGGTAACAAAAAGAAAAAACCTCCTCATGTCATATCTCAAAACCCCAGCCGCAAAAGTTATAGGATCTCCAAGAAATGGAACCCAAGCAAACAAAAGAGAGAAACCACCATATTTATTAAAAAACTTTTTTGATTTTTTTACTTGGTGAGGTTTTATAATTTTTTTCTTTTCTAAATACTCTTCTCCTTTTAGTCCAAACCAGTAATTAATCCCACTTCCTAAAATATTTCCTACACTGGCAAAAAAGATAAGAAAAAAAGGATCAAAACCTTGTTCTAGATCGTAGATAAGAAGGGCTTCACTCCCCATAGGAAAAATCGTTGCAGAGATAAAAGCGCTAAAAAAAAGAGTTAAGTAGGTTGTCACTTTTTACTAATCCAGATCCCTGCGAAAACGATAAAAAAGATTCCTATAGCACCTAATAGATCTGGCCAGTTATCTCCCATAGCAACCCCTACTAACATAGCAAAAAAGATATTTGTATAGCTGACAGCTCCAACAATTCCTGCTTTTGTACTGGCATATGCTTTTGTCATTAAAAACTGACTTGCTGTTGCTAAAAGTCCCATTCCTATAATATAAACCCACATAATTCCTTTTGGCATTACAAACTCTGCTATGAATAAATCAAAAGTGTCTGATGAAAAATAATTCCCTAAAAAAAGAAATATTGCTGGAACTATGGTCCCTATTCCTGTAAAGGATAAAACAATAACTCTTGGTTCATAGTAATTTTTAAGTTCACGGATTGATGTATACGCCATTCCAGCCATTGCACCACTTAAAACTCCAGTTATTGCCAATTTAAGGTCTATATCTCCACTAGGCTTTATGACAAAAAGCATTCCTACAAATCCCATAAGGATTGCTATCCAAGCCTTCTTTTTAAGATCTTCTTTTAATACTATATAGGCAAAGACTGCTGTAAAAATGGGAGAGGTTTTTGTAAATGTTATAGCATCAGCTAAAGGCATATGAAAAATGTTGTAAAAATACATCATCAAAGCTATTGTGCCAATAAGACCTCTAAATAAAAGTAAAAACGGTCTTCCTCCTTTTTGATTGAGAGGAGATTTGAAAAAAGTTACTAGGACAATTAATACTCCAAATACATTTCTAAAGAAAACAACTTCTAAAGAGCTCATATATGGACTTAAAGATTTCACAAAAAAAGCCATCATTGCAAATAAAAATGAGGCAAGTAACATATACTTAACACCAATATCGATATTTTTTAAAATTTTATTTCCTTTTTTGTAGTCGTGGTTTGATTAACTATGTAGGGTTAACGAAAAACGTAGGATAGCAAAATGTAGTTATAATCGTACTTTTACATTACTACAAGGAATTTAAGTGAATAGAAATTTTATCTTTCTTATAGCAATTATTTTAGGGACAATCTTTTGGTACAGCAAAGATGCACAGATTGTTCTTGGCGGAATTGCACTATTTTTTCTAGGGATGTATACCCTTGAACACGGAATGAAAAATTTTGCAGGTGGAGCACTGGAGAGCTTTCTTAAAAAAACAACAGATACAAACTTTAAAGCAGTTATGACAGGGTTTGGTACAACAGCCCTTGTCCAATCAAGTTCATTGGTTACTTTAATAGCAATCAGCTTTTTAGGTGCTGGACTTATTAAACTTAGTGCTGGTATTGGTATTGTATTTGGTTCCAATCTTGGTACAACTGCAACTTCTTGGTTGGTTGCACTAATTGGTTTAAAACTAAAGATCTCAAATTATGCCCTTGGAATGGCTGCTTTAGGTACAGTTTTTAACTTTTCTAAATCTCCAGCAATGAGAGGAGTTGCAAATATTTTAATTGGATTAGCTCTTTTACTTCTTGCTATTGGTTTTATGAAGGCAGGTTTTGAAAATGTTAAAGCTACTATAGATCTTTCTGAATTTGCTGTAGGTGGAGTAAAAGGTCTTATAATCTTTACCTTTGTTGGTATATTTGCTACTGTCGTTATGCAGTCTTCTAGTGCAACGATGGCTCTTATTCTTACTGCTTTAGCGACAAATCAAATTACTTATGAAAACTCTTTAGCTTTAGCAATTGGTGCCAATATTGGTACTACAATTACTGCTATTTTAGGGTCTTTAACCTCTAACTCATCTGGAAAAAAATTAGCACTTGCCCATCTTATTTTTAATGCAGTAACAGGAGCTATTGCGATTATTTTTCTTAGCCAATTTATTTTGGCAGTAGATTATCTATCAAATATCTTTGCTTTTGGGGATGATCCAGTTATGAAGCTATCACTTTTTCACTCAATATTTAATGTTGTAGGGATCTTAGTTATGGTTCCTTTCTTTTCTAAACTAGAACAGTTTTTGCACAGGGTTATTAAAGAAAAAGAGGTAAAAAGAGGTAAACCAAAACATTTAGAAGAAAGCCTTATAGATGATGGAACAGCTTCTATTGTTGCTATAAAAAGTGAAATTGGAAGGCTTTTTGAAAATGCTTTTAAAATTATTGCCCATACAATTAATCTTCAAAAGAAAGAAATTCGTTCTAATGAAAATATTGATCATCTACTAAAAAGACGGACAGAGCTAATGGAGTTTAATATTGAAGATGAATATCAGTCTACGATTAAGTCATTACACAATGATATTGTAGAGTTCTCAACAAAAGCTCAAGTTAATATGAATGAAGAAGAAGGTGCAAGAGCCTACAGATTAAAAACTGCAACAAGAGATATTGTTGAAGCTATTAAAGACGCGACAAGCTTACGAGCTAATGTGGTTAAGTATTCAAAATCTGAAAATGAGTATATAAAGAAAGAGTATGATCTTATACGTGGTACTGTCGCTAAGATCTTAAGAAAAGTGATGAAAATTAAGAAAAATCCTGATAAAACAGAAAACCTTTCTAATTTTGTTGCCCTAAAACAAAAGCTTGAAGATAATGATAGACTGATAAATATGACAGTTGATAGTCTCATTAGAGATGGTAAAATCACTCCTGCAATGGGGACATCTTTGATGAATGACAGTGCTTATGCATATAATATAGGTGAAAAGCTTATGGAGGCTATTGTCATTTTATACATTAGTGATAATGAAGAATTACAGACAGTTTATAATCACTTAATAAAAGCAAAAGGATAAAATTGAACAAAAGTTTATTAACTAATCTTGTTGCTTTACTGGTAACAATTACTGGTCTTATATTTGATTCTCACCTACTATTTATGGTAGGACTTTTTGCTCTATCTGGTGCCTTAACAAATTGGTTAGCAATTCATATGCTATTTGAAAAGGTACCTTTTTTATATGGTTCAGGAGTAGTAACACAGAAGTTTGAAGAGTTCAAAAAAGGAATCCACTCTTTAATGATGAGTGAGTTTTTCACAAAAGAGAACCTCAGTAGATTTTTTTCAAGTGAAGTATCATCTAGTAATAGTCATTTTGATTTTCAAGATCTAATTCAACAGACAGACTTTACTCCTGCTTACGATTCATTAAAATCAGCTGTTATGGAGTCTTCATTTGGTGGAATGCTAGGAATGTTTGGAGGAGAAAAGGCTTTAGAACCTCTACAAGAACCTTTCATTGAAAAAATGAAAGTGTCCATTAATAAAATTGTTCATACAGAACATTTCCAAAAACTTTTAAAAGAAAAATTTTCTAGTTCTGACATAAGTGATGATATCTATGATAAAGTAAATCTTGTTGTAAATAATAGACTTGATGAACTAACCCCAACTATGGTCAAAGAAATTGTAGAGATAATGATAAAAGAACATCTTGGATGGTTAGTTATTTGGGGTGGAGTTTTTGGAGGTTTATTTGGCCTTTTATCGACACTTTTTGCTGTCTAAGAAATTACTAAAACACCCTCTACATTAGATGTAACTTTCAAGTTTTTTTTCTCAAGAAGAGCAATAGCCAATTCCTCCTCTATTCTCCTTCCTTCTTCACCTTTTATTCTCTCTTGACAGTGAAGAAGGATCTTTCCCTCAAATTCAGTAAGAACACATTTAGAATCGCAATTGCAAATTCTTTGCATCTCTTTTCGGATGATAATTACATTTGTGGAATCCATTGTAGCGTCCTTTGAAAAAGAATGTTACAAACTCAAAGTGACTTTTTTGTGAACTACAGATCTTCTTTATATTTACACTCTTTATCAAGACACTCTAAAAGTTCTTTAGTCTTTAAGGTCTTATGTGCCATTGCTCCATTACACTCTGGACACTTTTTTTCCACAATTGGATATTTAGAGATAAAATCACATTTTGGATAGTTACCACATCCAAAAAACTTCCCTCTTCTTGAAGCACGTTCTAGAAGTTCTCCACCACATTTAGGGCATGGAACATCAAGCTTTGTTGGAGGTGTTAAAGACTGTGTATTTTTACATTTTGGATAGCCACTACAAGCATAAAACTTACCACGTCTTCCACTTTTTATAACCATTGGCTCACCACATTTATCACATTTAAGATCTGTAACTTCTGGTTCTTCTTTTTCTCCATTGCCTCCAAGATCTCTTGTGTATTTACACTTTGGATAGGTGCTACAAGAAATAAATTCGCCAAATCTACCACTTCTTTTTACCAGTGGAGATGAACAATCTGGACAATCTTCTCCTATCTCCTCAACAACTTTTAGAGATTTAATAACTGTTTTTCCTGTTTTTACCTTTGCTATAAAAGGTTCATAAAAATCAGCTAAGATCTTTTGCCAATCCTTCTTTTCATCTTCAATTTTGTCTAGTTCTTCTTCGATATTTGCTGTAAAGTTACTATTTACAATTTCATCAAAGTGTTGCTCCATCATCTCAGTTACAGTAAATGCAATCTTTGTTGGAGTGATCTGCTTTTTCTCAATCTCAATATAACCTCTATCACTTAGAGTTGAAATTGTAGGTGCGTATGTAGATGGTCTTCCAATCCCAAGACTCTCAAGGGTTTTTACAAGTCCTGCTTCTGAATATCTACTTGGTGGTTCTGTAAAGTGTTGCTCTTTTTTTAGTTCATTAAGAGCAACTTCTTGTCCCTCTTTCAAATCTGGAAGTAATTTATCTTTATCGCTATCTCCCATTAACTTATAAAAACCAGCAAAAACTAACTTTCTACCATTTGCTTTAAATACAGCATTTTCAGATTTAAAGAAAAGATTTTGAGTATCAAATAGAGCCTCTTTCATTTGTGAAGCTACAAATCTATTATAAATTAATCTATAAAGCTTTAACTCATCTGGTTTTAAAAATTGTGTTGCAACTTCTGGAGTAAAAGAGATATCTGTTGGTCTAATTGCTTCATGGGCCTCTTGTGCACCTTTTGATTTACTTTTAAATACTCTTGTTTTTGGTGCTAAATAATCTTTGCCAAACTTCTCTTCAATATAGTCTCTTGCTGCTTTATTTGCATCTGGTGTGATATACAAACTATCTGTTCTCATATATGTAATTACACCCATAGTTCCTTTTGGAGTATTTACTCCTTCATAAAGCTTTTGGGCTAACATCATTGTCTTCTTTGGAGAATATCCAATTACAGTTGATGCAGACTGTTGAAGGGTAGAAGTCATAAATGGAGGTTGAGGAGCTGTTTTTCTCTGTTTTGACTCTTTTTTATCTAAGATATATTTTTGATTTTTAATAGTCTCATAGATCTCACGTGCTTGTTCTTCATTTTCAATAGTCATTTTTGTATGCTTTTTCCCATTGAAACTATCAAGACTTGACTCAATTGTCTTCTCAAAAAGACCTTCCATACTCCAGTATTCAACTGGTTTAAAGGCTTGAATTTCTCTCTCTTTATCAACAATTAGTTTTAAAGAAGATGATTGAACTCTACCAGCACTAAGTCCTCTTTGAATTTTTGAAGCAAGAAGTGGAGAAAGATTGTAGCCAACTAGTCTATCAAGAAGTCTTCTTGCTTGTTGAGCGTCTACTTTATCCATATCGATTTTTCTTGGATTCTCTAAGGCTTCATTAATTGCTTTTTTTGTTACCTCATGAAAAACGATTCTAGGATAGTTCTCAACATCACCGCCTAATACTTTTGTAATGTGATAACCAATAGCCTCTCCCTCACGATCCTCATCGGTAGCAATATATACAGTATCAGAAGCTTTTGCTCTTTTTTTAAGATCTGAAACAGTAGCTTTATGATCAGCACTTACAACATATTCAGGTTCAAACTTACCTTCTTCATATTTTATTCCCATTTTTCTTTTAGGAAGATCTCGTATGTGTCCCTTACTGGCAACCACTTCATAGGTTTTATCTAAAAAATTTTTAATTGTTTTAGCTTTGGAAGGAGACTCGACTATTATTAGGTTTTTCATTACTCTTCTTATTGACTTCTTTTGTTAATTTTTATCATTTTAACAAAACAGCTATAAACTTTTTTTTTCTACGTCCGATTGTATCCCCAGCAACCGTAACAAACCGACGACCAAACAAAACCAAGACAAAAGGGAAAAAAATGGGCTTCATTCTTAATACCAATGTTTCAGCAATGAACGCAATGGTAAATTCAAATGCAGTTCAGAAAGATGTTAGTGACTCTTTAGAGAAACTATCTTCTGGACTTAGAATTAATAAAGCTGCTGATGACTCATCAGGTATGGCAATTGCCGATAGTTTAAGATCTCAAAGTAACGCTTTAGGTCAAGCTATTAGAAATACTAACGATGCAATCGGTATGGTTCAAATTGCGGATAAAGCAATGGACGAGCAAATCAAGATTCTTGACACAATCAAGACAAAAGCTACACAAGCTGCTCAAGATTCACAAAGTACAAAATCAAGAGAGGCTATCCAAGCAGATATCGGTAGACTAATTGAGCAATTAGATAATATCGCTTCTCAAACATCTTATAACGGTATTAGTTTACTATCAGGTTCTTTTGTAAATAAAGAGTTCCAAGTAGGTGCATACTCAAACCAAACAATTAAAACAACAATCGGGGCTACAAGTTCTGATAAGATTGGATCTGTAAGAAAAGAAACAAGTGCAACAATCACTGCTTCTGGTACTACAGTTCTTTCTTTCAAAAACCCTAATGGTGGTTCAAACATCGTTATGGAAAGTGTTGTAATCTCGACAAGTGCTGGTACTGGTCTTGGAGCTTTAGTTGAAACAATTAACAAAAATGCTGAGCTTACTGGTGTTAGAGCTGCTGCTGTTGTTCAAACAACTGGTTCTGCTGCAATTGCTGCTGGTGACATCACAGGATTAACAGTAAATGGTGTTACTATTGGTGATATTACAGGTATCTCAGACAACGATTCAACTGGTGCACTTAGAAATGCGATAAATGCATATTCAGCACAAACTGGTGTAGTTGCTTCTGTTGATAATGTTGGTAGACTTAACCTTACATCTGGAGATGGTAGAGGTATTGAAACAACTGCAACAACAAATGGTGATGCAGTTATGAAAATTGGTGATACAAGTTCTAACTATGGTAGACTAACTTTAACTTCATTAAACTCAAATGATATCTCTTTTACAGCAACTGGTAACTTAGCATCTGCTGTTAACTCTGGTGGTTCAAGTGCAACTATGAACTTAAGACAGGTAAGAGGCGTATTTGATAAAGATCAAATTAATGCTGGTGGTGGTTTTGCTAACCAAACTCAATATAACGAAGCTGGAGCTAACTTTGGTGCGGGTGTATCAACTAGACAAGGTGCGATGATGGTTATGGATATTGCAGAATCTGCGATTACTGCTCTAGATAAAACAAGAGCTGACATCGGTTCTGTACAACAACAGCTACAAGTTACAAAAAATAACATTTCTGTAACACAAGTAAACGTTAAAGCTGCTGAGTCTGGTATTAGAGATGTTGACTTTGGTGAAGTTTCTTCTGATTTCCAAAACCAGAACATTCTAATGCAAGCTGGTAGTTATGCAATTAGCCAAGCTAATACAATCCAGCAGAACGTAATGAGACTTTTACAGTAACGAAAAGTTCTTTTTATAAAATTAACATTAACAAAAAAACAAGATTTCTTTAAACAGTATTCTTGAAAAACTAACATTCGACCTTTAGCCTATCTCCCCAAGATAGGCTAAAGAGTTTTTTTAACAAATTCCTAAAATTCTATCTTTAATAATTTTTATATCTGGTTTATTTAAGATCTTCGTAGGTTTTAGATCTTCTCTATTCATATTCTCTTTTAGATCTTCTTTGGAAGAGATAACAAGGTTTTCAATAAATGGAAATAGTGCTTTTTGATTGAAAAAATGTTCCCCAGAAATCACCTTACAACCAAATGTTGCAGGTTCTACTGCATTATGTCCGCCAATACCTTTTTCAAAAGCACCTCCAAGTATGACTAAGTCACTTATTCCATAGATCTCATTAAGCTCTCCCATAAGATCTACCAAAATAAGATCTGTCTTCATACTTTTATCTTCTGAAAAAGCAGAAAAAGAGAAACTATTTTTAGAGGCAAATTCTTCCATAAGATCTCTTACCTCTTTAAATCTCTCTGGGTGCCTTGGAACAATAATCAGTTTACCTTTTCTATTCCAAGAGTTTAAAATCAGCTCCTCTTCATTTTTATGGGTACTGGCTCCTGTAGTAATGAAACAATCTGGTTTTGTATACCTATTTTCAATTTTAGCAGATGTAAAAAGTTTGATATTTCCTAAGACCTCTATATTCTTTGCACCAAGATCTGCCAGTCTCTCTTTGTCTGTTTCACTTTGAGCAAAAACATAATCAACATTTTCAAAGATCTTTTTATAGAGAAAAGAGAATCTTTTGTAGCTTTTGTAAGATCTATCAGAGATTCTTCCATTAAGTAAAACTGTTGGAGTATTTCTCATTTTTGCCACTAAAAAAACCATGTACCAAAGTTCTGCCTCCAAAACAATAAGAGCTTTTTGAGGTCTTATCCAAAAAGGTAAAAAGATCTCAAAAGGGAGAAAACGGACATTTTTTGTGTATTTATTAGCTTCATTAAATCCTGTTTGAGTAATGTTAGAAATATTAATTTTTTCATCTTTAAGTTCATCTAAAATTGGCTTGATAGCTTTTGTCTCACCAAAGCTACAAACGTGAAACCAGATTCCTTTCTCTTCAAAAGGCTTATTAAAAAATGGGAAAAATCTTTGTTTAATTGAGGATCTGTACTTAGATTTAAAAGAGAGTAAAAAAAGTATTGGTATTAAAGGGATATAGAGTAAAAGTAGTAAAAGTAGGTAAAAAAATTTAAACACATTGACTCCTTTTAAAGAGCCAATGTTAGCTTATTTATGCTTCTTCGTTTACTGCGTATAGGATTCTTCCACAGTGTGGACAAGTAACAATCTCTTCAGATTTTAAGATCTCAGCGTAAACTCTTTCACTTAAAACCATGTGACATCCATAACAAGATCTTTTCTTCATTGGAACAACACAAGAAGAACCAGCCCATCTTCTTACTTTTTGGTAGAAAGAAAGAAGGTTTTGAGGAACATTTGCAATTTCTGTTTCTCTTTTTTTGAAAGAGTCTTTTCTCTTTTTATCAAGATCTTTCAGCTCTGATTCTGAATCTTTTTTTGCTTGTTCAATTGAAGCGTCAAGCTCTGTAATTTTCGTTTCAAGATCTTTAATCTCTTCTTTTTTACCTTCGCTTAATCTGTCTAATCTTTCGATTTCGTCATTAGCGTGGTTGATTTGCTCTTTTGCAATCTCATCTTCAAGTTGTAAAGCTTTTAACTCTTTTTCACTTTTAATTAGTGTTTGTTTCTTTTCAATATCTTTGATTTTATCTGTTAGCTCTGCTAAAAGACCATCGTTTTTCTTTTTAACATTTGTCAGTTCTTCAAGCTCAACATTAAGTGTTTCAATATTTGCTTTGTGAGAGTTTTGTTCTGCAAGAATACTGTTTAGATTTTCGTTAATCTTTGCTTCTTCTTCTTCAAATGAGTCAATACCTTTATCTAACTCTGCAAGATCTACTAATTGCTTTAAATGTTTGTTCATTATTTTCCTACTTGTAACTAAATGGATTGTTTAAGAGGCGGATTATACCATGAACATTATTATTTTGCAATTCTTTGTGTAAAATTTCTCCAAAATACTTCTCACTATGAAAATGAGTGATGTCAATTAGGCTAATTCCTAAACTTTTGGCAAGGATTGCATCGTGGTATTTTATATCTCCTGTTAAATAACAATCTGTCTTGATATTTGAGATCATAGAACCTCCTGAACCTGTTGTCAGAGAAACAGTTTCTATCTTCTCTTTTCCTTTTACAAAAGTCACATTTTCTAAAGAGAACTTCTCTCTTACGAACTCTAAAAGTTCATCAAAACTTTTATCAATTTTAGCTTCAACTACAAAATCACTATTTTCACAATCACTAAAGCCTAAAATCTCTTTTGCCACATAGATATTAAGATGGGTTTTATCAAAATTTGTGTGGAGAGAGATTAAATTAATATTTTTTCTTATCAATTCAAAGATATATTTTGATGGATAACTGTTTTGTTCAATAGTCTTTAAGGAAGAAAAAATAAGCGGGTGGTGCGTTAAAAGTGTTGAGTTTTCTGGAAGCTCTTTTATCATTTCATCATCAAGATCTAAAGCAATACTTATCTCTCCACAATCATTTTCTAAATTCCCGACTTGAAGCCCTGAGTTGTCCCAGCCCTCTTGAAGTTCAAAAGGGGAAATTGTGTCTAAGATCTGAAGAAGTTTTTTAACCTTCATTAAAATTCCTATATAATGGGTTTTTAAAATAATAACATTTAAAGGTCTATTTTTGCTATATCTATCAGGAATTCAGCCATCAGGTAAAATTCATATTGGAAACTACTTTGGAATGATCAAAAAGATGGTGGACTCTCAAAATGACCACCAAAGCCTTGCTTTTATCGCAAACTATCACGCAATGACATCTGTAAGAGATGGAGCAAAACTAAAAGAGATGACAAGAGAAGCTGCTATTAACTTTTTATCTGTGGGATTAGATCCAGAAAAAACAACCTTTTGGGTTCAGTCTGATGTAAAAGAGGTTCTTGAACTATATTGGATTCTTTCAGGTTTTACTCCAATGGGACTTTTAAATCAAGGACACAGCTACAAAGACAAAACAGCAAAAGGTATTGCTGCAAATCACAGTCTATTTTCATACCCTGTGTTAATGGCTGCTGATATTTTACTTTTTGGTTCAGAGGTTGTTCCAGTTGGAAAAGATCAGATCCAGCACGTTGAGATGGCAAGAGATATTGCTATTAAGTTTAATAATGAGTACGGTGAGATCTTAACAATCCCAGAGTATAAAATTGATGAAGATGTGGCAACAGTTCCTGGAATTGATGGAGCTAAGATGAGTAAAAGTTACAACAACACTATTGATATGTTTGGAACGGAAAAAGAGTTGGAAAAACAGTGTAAGAAAATTGTTACAGATTCAACTCCAATGGAAGAGCCAAAAGAGTATGAAAATTGTAATATCTATAAGATCTCAAAACTATTTTTAAATGAAGATGAGTTAAAAGATCTCCAGGTGAGATACAAAAGTGGGAAAGAGGGATATGGTCACTTTAAGCTCTATCTAAAAGATGTTATTTGGAACTATTTTGCTCCTTTTAGAGAGAAAAGAGAATACTATATGAACAATCCTAAGGTAGTTAATGAGATCTTGGCAAGTGGTGCTGATAAAGCAAGAAACTTAGCTAATGAGAGATTTTCACTAATCAAAGAAAAAGTTGGAATTTAAAATAGAAATAAACTTTTCAAAACATTGTGAAGATGTAATTCTCACAAGAAGTATTGATAAAAACTGGGTTTTTGACACTCTGGCTTCTTTTAGTAAAAAAGAGGTCATTGCAGATAATGAAGTTCACTATTTTAAAATAATACTAGAGGCAGAAAAAAGGTGCTTAAAAGTTGTTTTTAATCCTATTAAGAGTATGGTTATTACATCCTATTTTGATAGAAATATGAGAAAGAAAGGTTGCAAATGAATATAAAATATGATGAAAAATTAGATGCTATCTATTTTACAGTTTCAGAAAAAAAAGTCTTTGAAAGTGAAGAGATAAGCAAAGGGACTATTCTTGATTATGACAAAGAGGGCTCTATAGTTGCAATCGAAATATTAAACTTTAAAGATAGAAAAAATCAAGATATTGAGATCCCTGTTTCTTTACATCTAGTACAAACAGGACAACAACTACATGGTTAATTACACAGTTGCCCACTCACCAGATGCTGATGATATTTTTATGTACTACGCAATTAAATTTGGCTGGGCTGGAAAGAAAGATGTGAAGTTTGAAAACTTAGGTCTGGATATTGAAACACTGAATGAAGAAGCTTTAAAAAATACTTATGACGCAAGTGCTATTAGTTTTGCTCTCTATCCAAAAATCAAAGATGAATACGCACTTATTAAAACAGCAACAAGCTTTGGAGAAGGGTATGGTCCTAAACTTGTAAAGAAAAAAGGTGTGGAATTAAAGAGGAATTTTAAAGTTGCTCTTAGTGGTGAGCACACAACAAACGCAATGCTTTTTAAAATCAAATATCCAGAAGCTAGAATTACTTATATGAACTTTTTAGATATTGAAAAAGCTGTTGTTGATGGTGATGTTCACGCTGGTGTTTTAATCCATGAATCAATTTTAGACTACTCTGACACACTGGAAGTTGAAAAAGAGATCTGGGATATCTGGCAAGAGTTAGCAGGGGAAGATCTTCCACTTCCTCTTGGAGGAATGGCTATTAGAAGATCCTTGCCTCTAAACAGAGCTATTGAAGTTGAAGAGATTTTGACAAAAGCTGTTGATGTTGCTGTGAAAAACTCGAAAACTTTAGGAAAAATGTTAATTGAAAGAGATCTTGTAAGAGTTGATGAGGATATGTTGGAAACTTATCTTAATATGTATGCAAATGACACATCTGTAACTCTTAGCCAACTTCAAATCCAAGCAATCAATAAACTCTTTGAAATCGGTTATGAAAACGGCTACTACAAAGAGCTAATCAAAGCCGAAGACTACTTTATCCCAAGTGAGTACAAAGATGTCCGTGCAAACTAACCAAAAAAAAGGCACTAGTGCCGTGAGCCCTCTGCTAAAGAGTCCTTTACAGAGCACAGCTTGGGAAAGGAATTAATATGGAAGGACAACTTGTTGGATTAGCAATGGACACATTTAAAACTACTCTTATTATCTCTATGCCTGTTCTTATTGCTGGTCTAGGGGCTGGTCTTCTTGTTAGTATTTTCCAAGCAACCACTCAAATTAATGAGATGACATTAAGCTTTGTTCCTAAGATTATTCTTGTTGCTGTTGTTGTTATTTTCACAATGCCTATGATGATGAATACAATGAAAGACTTTACTATTAGAATGTTTGATCTTATTCCTTTAATAGCCCAGTAAATGTCTGAAATACTCTATGAAATCAAAGGCTTAAAAAAAGCCATTTTTCTTGAACGTCCCAACAGATTTATAGCCAAAATTAAAATTGACAAAGAGATAAAAACCGCCCATGTTGCTGACACAGGAAGATTAAAAGAGATCTTCATAGAAGGTAGAGAGGTTCTTGTTACAGATAACAAACCAGAAAACAAACTAGACTACAAACTCTACGGTGTAAACCTTGGAGATGAGTGGGTTTTAATCAATACCTCTATTCACTCTTCAATTAGTAAAAAACTCATAGAAAATGGTAGATTAGGATTTACTCCTAAAAAAGTTAAAGCAGAAGTAAAATATAAAGATAGCCGTTTAGACTTTCTTGTTGATGATAATCTTTATATTGAAGTTAAGTCTTCCAATCTGCTTCTTGAAAATGAATGCCGTTTTCCTGATGCTCCAAGTACAAGAGCAGTAAAACATTTAAATGAACTCATTGAGTTGAAAAAAGAGGGTTTTAGAGCAGGTATTCTTATTCTAGCTTTTAGAGATGGACAATGCTTTAGACCACATGAGATAAGAGATCCTTTATTTGCTAAGACTTTTTTCAAAGCATTAGATGAAGGTGTTGAATTTTTTGGAATAAAAGTTAGATTTGATAGTGAAAAAGATGTAATTGTTTACAAAGAAACAATAGACATATGCAAAGGATAGTTGTTTGAAGAAGTTGTTCATTTTATGTATTTTTAGTTTATCTCTTTGGGGAAAGCTTTCTCCATCAGAGGTGTTTACAGAGGTTGAAAAGATTGAAAAAGAGATTCTCATCATTAAAAAAGCCCTCAATATTAACACTAAAGTTTCCAAACCTAAAAGGATTAATACAAACCTAAAGCCTAGACACGTATGGCAAAAAAGTTATCTTCTTCTAATGAAAGTTAATGTACTAAGAAGAAAGCACCAGCTTCCTAGAATTGAAGAGCCTGGAATAGAGCCTGTCTTAGATCTGAATCCAGATCTAGTTTATGAACAGACACAAAGAATTTTAACAGAGCTAAGAATTTTTAAAACCAGAAAAAATATAAAAAAAACAATAACGCCTACAACAAAAGCTAGAAACAAAAATCCAATCGATGTTTTTAACAAAATGCATCAAGTTTCTATGGAAATAGATAGTCTCATTGGTCAACAAACAGCACCTTCAGATGTTTATAGTCAAGTAATGAGAATTTATGAAGATATTGGTCTTATTCTTTCTAACTATGGAATTACAGACGATACGATTCCTCCTGCTAAAAATAGAGACTCTAAGCCTAAAAATGCCTTCCTTGCAACAATGAGTCTTTTGGAAGTAATTGCACAAATCCAAAAGAAAATGGGAATTGAAAAAACAAACTTCGACCCTTTTATAAAAGATAATATTCAACCAAAAGATGTGATTAATATTGTCAATATGGCAATAGCAGAACTTCAACCTATAAAAGCTTATATGGAGATGAAATACGCTGTTACTCCTCCGTCAAAATATTACACAAGAAAAATTCCAGCTGATGTTGAACAGCTAGTCAAATGGAATATTGATAGGTTAAGACTTATCAAAGAAATTAACAACTATTAGGAGGTTGAAATGAGAAAATTTTTAGAAATAATTAAATTTAGAGATCTCAACCTTAGATTAAAATTTACTGTTACATTCTTTGTGTTGATTTTTGTTGGAACTTCAATTATTGGCTTTTTTGGATACAAAAACACAAAAGATGCTTATGCTAAAGAAGCAAGAAATATTGGTTATGAAAAAGTAAAAAATCTCTCTTTAGAGACCAATGGTCTTCTACACACAATCCCTCAAGATCTTAACTTTATTACAGACTTTTACGCATTAGAAAGATTCTTAAATTGGAAAAGTGTTGAAGATGAAAGCAAAATGCAAAGATGGAAAAAAATCGTTCAAGACACCTTAAAATCTTATGTTGAATCAAAAAAAATCTACTACAAAATAAGATTTTTAGATCTTGAAGGAAATGAAATTATCAATGTTCAATACGATAGAAACACACAAACTACTTTTCACGTTTCAGATGATAAACTCCAAAACAAAAGATCTAAGTCCTATTTTTTACAATCTTTAGCCCTTGAAAAAGGGGAGTTTTATGTCTCTCCTTTAAATCTAAATAAAGAGTTTGGAAAACTCACATATCCTTATCTACCAGTTATTCGTTATGGAACTCCTGTTATAAATAATAAAGGAGAGAAATTTGGTGTTTTAGTTCTTAATGTTTATGGAAAAACTATTTTAGATTTTATTGGAAAAGCCAAAGAGAAAATGGAAGAAGATTATATTGATCTATTTTTAGTAGAAAGAGATGGTACTTACCTTTCCCATAGCAACAATGAAAGACTATGGAATTCAAACCTTCGCCATGGACACACATTAAAAAGTGACCACCCAAAAGTTTTTGAAGAGATCAATAAAAAACCATTTGGTACCTTCTCTTATGAATCTCAAATTGTTAACTATCAAAGGATATATCCTCTCTCAGGAAATGCAGATACCCATTGGACTCTTTTAAGCTTTACCGATAGGGATAAAGCTTTAACAAAAGCAGATAACTTCAAATACATCTTCTTAGGAGTTTTAATCGGTATTTTTGGTCTTATTTTTTTCGCCATCAACTACTTAATGAGAGTTGTTACAGATCCTCTCTCTAAAGTTACAGAACAGCTAAAAGAACTAAGTGAAGGAAGAATCGAAGAGAGAGATATCGCTTACTTTGCAGATGATGAAATTGGAGATATTATCACTTCTGTTAAAGCCTTAAAAGCCAATACAAGAGAACTAGTAGAAAAAACAGTAAAAGTCTCCAATGGTAACTACACTACTCTTATTAATATCCGTTCAGAAGATGATATTTTAAGTAAATCTATTAATGGAATGCTAGTAGCGTTAAAAAATAATGAAGAGTATACAAAAAGAAAATATTGGATTCAAGAAGGTGTTAACTCTCTTAGCCAACACTTATCAGGAGATCTTAATCTAGAAGATATAACAAACAAAACTCTTTCATTTGTTGCTAGATATCTAGAAGCAGGACAAGGTGCTTTATATATCTTTAACCAAGAGAGTAAAACTCTTCATCTCAACGGAACCTATGCTTTTAATCAAAGAAGTGCACTATCAAATGTCTACAATCTTGGAGAGGGAACTGTTGGGCAAGTGGCTTTAGAAAAAAAATCAATCATCTTAAAAAACATCAAAAAAACAGAGAGATCTATTGCTACAGCACTTGTTGATGAAGCACCTTTAAATACCTACACACTGCCTTTGATTTATGAAGATAACATCTATGGTGTAATTGAACTGGCAAGTTTTGAACTTTTTGATAAAACAAAAGGTGAGTTTCTTGAAGAAGCACAGAAAAACATTGCAACCTATCTCTATACAGCAATAAAAAATACAGAGATTAAAAAACTTCTAGAAAAAGCAGAAGAAGCAACTGCAGAAGCCCAAAGAAGAACAGAAGAGATCCAAGAAGCCAATACTCAAATGGAGGAGCAACAACAGCAACTTCAACAACAATCAGAAGAGCTTCAACAAGCAAACACCCAAATGGAAGAGCAACAACAGCAAGTTCAACTTCAAGCAGATGAGTTAAAAAAGAAAAATGATGACCTAATAAAACAACAAGAAGAACTGGCTAACTCCAATCAATATAAATCAGAGTTTCTAGCAAATATGTCCCACGAACTTAGAACTCCTCTAAATTCAATTATTCTTCTTTCAAAACTTCTTAGCAATAACACTAAAACAGCAATGGACGAGGATGAAGTAAAAAAAGCAAGGGTCATTAATACCGCAGGAAATGAACTACTAAGACTTATTAATGATATCTTAGATATTTCAAAAATAGAAGCAGGTCATATGAGTGTAAATGATGACACTTTTCCTTCCAGTGAGATTTGTGAGAATATGAAAGATCTTTTTGAGTCAACTGCCCAAGAGAAAAATGTAGAATTTAACACTGTAGATCTTATTCAAGGTAACATCTCTACAGACAAAGATAAACTTTCTCAAATTATTAGAAACTTCCTTTCCAACAGCTTTAAATTTACAAAAAAAGGAAAGGTTACTTTAGAAATAGGAAAAAGTAAAAACCCTAAACTCCCTTTAAAAGTAAGTGTTAAAGATACAGGAATTGGTATTCCTAAAGAGAAACAAAATGAGATCTTTGAAGCTTTTAGACAAGCAGATGGTTCTATAACAAGAGAGTTTGGAGGAACAGGACTTGGCCTTTCTATTGCTGTCTCTTTTACAGATCTGTTAAAAGGTGAAATTGGTGTTGAAAGTGAAGAAGGAAAAGGAAGCACATTCTTTATTCTTCTTCCTCACATAAAAAACAGTGAGAAACCTATTAAAGAAGAGAGAAAAAATCCATCAAAAGTAGATTTTGATCAAACAATTTTAGTTATTGAAGATGATGATGTTTTCTCTTCAATTGTAGAAGAAGAAGCTAGAAAATTAAAATTTAATACTTTAACCGCTTCAAAAGGAGAAGAGGGGTTAACTCTTTTAAAAACAAAAAAAATCTCAGGGCTAATTTTAGATCTTGGTCTTCCAGATATGAATGGACTAGAACTTTTAAGAGAGATAAAAAGCACAAAAGAGCTTAGTAATATGCCTATTTACATTATGTCGGGACAAGATAAGACTGAACAAAGTGACGATTCTAGTGTTGTTGGTTATTTGAAAAAACCCGTTAGTCTAGAAGAGATAAAAAGAGCTTTAGAAGATGTTAGAAAAAGAGATAATGCCCTGTCTAAACTAGAAGAGGATCACACAAACTACATTCAAGGAAAAGCAAAGACAACTAATGCTTTAAAAGGAAAAAAGATTCTTGTTGTTGATGATGATGTAAAGAATATCTTTGTTCTTTCTTCTGCGTTAGAAGAACAAGGAGCAGAAGTTATTGACGCTCTTAATGGAATCAAAGCACTAGAGATTTTAAAAGAGACTAAAGTAGATCTAATATTTACAGATATTATGATGCCTGAGATGGATGGATATCAACTAATCAAAAATATCAGAAAAGATAAAAAGCTTCAAAAAATTCCAACAATAGCATTAACAGCAAAAGCACAAAAAGAAGATAAAGAGAAGTGTATTGAAGCAGGTGCAAATGAGTATATGTCAAAACCTATTGATTATGACTCATTG
>JAOXRY010000390.1 GCA_025800305.1 Campylobacterales bacterium
CTCAAATAGATATTCATTAAGCTCTTCTGGCATTTTCATTTTATTTTCTTTACTTATATGTTGTTATCTAAGAAGTATATATTTTTTACATTTAAATTGAGTACAGTATTAATTTCTATAAAAAAACAACAGTTGAAAAAAAAATTAAAAAAACCATCAATTAAAAGTTTTTTTTGTTATTTTTTCATCTCCTATTGTAATTTAAAGAAATAAAAATTACTATTAGGTTACATAAAACAATTTAGGGATAACATGGCTGATAAAAATTGGGCAAGTGAGCTAGGATTAAAAAGCGTCGGAAAGATCTTTAGAAACCTTCCTTATGAAGACCTTTATAAACATGAAATTGAAAATAATGAAGTACACGAAACAAACTTAGGTGCGGTTAGTGTTGACACAGGAAAATTTACTGGAAGAAGTCCTAAAGACAGATATATTGTAAAAAGAGAGCCTTCTTCAAATCACATTGCATGGGGAAAAATCAATAAGCCTGTAAGTGAAGAAATCTTTGATGAACTATTTGAAGTTGCAAAAGAACAATTAAATGGAAAAGATCTATATGTAACAGATGTATATTCAGGTTCTAATGAAAAAGATAGAAAAGCAATTAGGTTTGTAAGTGAGATGGCTTGGCAATCACACTTTGTTTCTAATATGTTTATTAGACCAGTTAAAACATTAGATACATTCTCTGAAGACTTCACAGTGTACAACGCTTGTCACGCTGTTAATGAGAAGTGGAAAGAACACGGTCTAAACTCTGAAGTATTTGTTATTTTTGATATTGAAAGAAAAGTAGCAATTATTGGTGGTACATATTACGGTGGAGAAATGAAAAAAGGTATTTTTTCAATGATGAACTACTGGTTACCTTTAGAAAACATTATGACTATGCACTGTTCTGCCAATATTGGAGAAAAAGATGATGTAGCTTTATTCTTTGGTCTATCAGGAACAGGAAAAACAACTCTTTCTACAGATCCAAAAAGAAGACTTATTGGTGACGATGAGCACGGTTGGGATGACGAAGGAGTCTTTAACTTTGAAGGTGGTTGTTATGCTAAAACAATTAGTCTTGATAAAGATAGTGAACCTGAAATCTATGGAGCGATTAAAAGAGACGCACTACTTGAAAATGTTGTAATTAATGATGGGGTTGTTGATTTTGATAGTTCTGAAAAAACTGAAAATACAAGAGTTTCATATCCTATCACACACATTGAAAACCATGAAAAGACAATGAAAGGTGGTCACCCAAAAGAGATTATTTTCTTATCTTATGATGCTTTTGGTGTTCTACCTCCTGTTGCAAAGCTTACAAAAGAACAAGCAATGTACTACTTCTTAAGTGGTTATACAGCAAAAGTTGCAGGGACAGAAAGAGGAATTACAGAACCAACAACAACTTTCTCAGCTTGTTTTGGTGAAGCTTTTATGACTCTTCATCCAACTGACTATGCAAAGCTACTTGGTGAAAAAATTGAAGAGCACGATGTAAGTGTATATCTAATTAATACAGGTATCACTGGTGGGCCTTACGGTGGCGGTGGTAAGAGAATGAGTATTAAAGCTACAAGAGCTTGTGTTAACGCAATCTTAGATGGTTCTATTAAAAATTGTTCTTTCCACAAAATGGCTCACTTTAACATTGAAGTTCCAGAAACTTTAGAAGGAGTTCCAACAGAACTTCTAGATCCTAGAGATGCGTGGGAAGATAAAGAAGCATATGACAAACAAGCTCATCACTTAGCAGAGCTTTTTGTTGAAAACTTTAAAAGATTTAAAGCAAGTAAGACAGATCTTGTGAATGCAGGTCCAACTGTTTAGTATATTTGTTACTGCTACAGGCACTGATGTAGGAAAAACCTTTGTAACCCTTAAGCTTATAAAAGAGCTTTCAAAAAAGGGTTACAAGGTCGGTGCCTTAAAACCTATTGAGACAGGTGTTAAAAATCTTCCAATTGACGGAATCAAACTTTACAAACAACTAAAAAAATATAATCCTAAACTTTATAAAAAGATCTCACTAAAAGATATTGTGCCAATCACAATGAAGCTTCCTGCGGCTCCATATGTGGCTAATAAAGGAAAAATAAACTATAAAATAATCGATGAAGCCTATAAAAAGCTAAAAAAGCATTGTGATATTGTACTTATTGAAGGTGCTGGTGGCGCTTTTGTCCCTATAGATAAAAAGAATGATATGACTTATTTTATTGAAAGATATAAGATTGATAAGACTATTCTTGTTACAAGAGATTCTTTAGGAACAATTAGTGATACTATTACCTATGTGGAACAATTAACAACCAAGAATATTAGGCCTATTGTTCATGTTAATATCAGAAACAAAAAAGAATATAAAGAGAAAAGCCATCCCTACTTCAAAAAAAGATTTAAAAATCTAACTCTAAACATTAAAGGACTGACGTCATGTATAAAAGAGAGCTAGAAACTCTTTTACAAAATGGTGGACTTCCTAGAAGCATAATGCTTTTTGGTGATTGTGACTACGATATTGAGTATTACACAAAAAAGATCTTAGAACAAAAAGCTGGTCATAATCCTTCGATGTTAAAACTTTATTTTGGAGAGTTTAATCTTCAAAGTGGAAAAACCCACCTTGCTGAGTCTAGCCTTTTTGGGGATACAAATGTTCTTATTGTTAAGACTGATAAAAAAATAGATACAAAGTCTTTAAAAGAGTTAAATGAAGTTGTTTCAAGAAATCAATCCTCTCTTTTTATCCTCCATTACCACGCAGAAGATGGAAAAGCAAAGTCTAAAGCGTTTAACACAAAAGGTCAATCAGCCAACGTGAGGTTTTTCAAACCAAACTTTGGCGAAGCGATGACAACCCTTAAAAGAGTTGCAGGAGAAAAAGGAATCAGCGTTTCCAATGATGTACTTTCCCATATTCTTAATATGCACTCTTTAAACATCTCATTAGCTGTTACAGATCTTGAAAAGATTGAGATCTTAGGAAGTGAAGCAACAAACAATGACGCTCTAGCAATGATAACAGGACAACAAGAAGCAGATCTCTTTGGTCTTTGTGAAGCGCTTATTACCAATCAGCCTTTTGCAACAAGTCTTGCTAGAATTTTACAAGAGGGAGAGAGTGAAGTTCAGATTGTCAGTGGAATAAATAATATATTCCTACAGCTTTTTATGTTTAATTCTTGTGCAAAAATCAATGGTCATGCAGACTCAAAAGATTTCTTAGGATACAAACTTCCAGGACCAATTGAGCAACGAAGAGCAGGACTCTCTCTTAAAATAAAAGAGCACCACTATCAAAATATATTGTTAGAATTAAACAATTTAGAACTAATATTAAAAACAGACTCAAAAATAGAGAAAAAAGCTCTACTTTTAAGTACCCTTATCACTATTCAAAATAGACTTTTATCTTAGATTAAACTAACTTTAAACATTTTTTTAATATACTCGCCCGTTTTCTTTCTCTTGTTATGTAGAAAAACAAGGGACTAAAAGACCAAAAGAAAAAGGAAAAGCATGAGAAAATATGAGACTATGTTTATTCTTAAGCCAACTCTAAACGAAGAGGAAATCAAGGCTAAAGTTGAACTAATCAAATCTACACTAGAAGGTCAAGGAGCAGAGGTTGTAGCTATCGATGAGATGGGAAGCAGACCACTAGCATACAGAATTGACAAATACGAAAGAGGTTACTACGTTGTAATTTACTTTACTGGAAACGGTCAAGAAAATACAGAGTTAGAGAGAGTTTATAGAATTAACGAAGATATCATCAGACATATCGTTGTTAAATATGAGAGAAAAGTTGAAGTAGCAGCTTGGGAAAATATGGTGAAAAAAGCAAAAGGCGAGCCTCATAAAGAGATCGGTTTTGTTGAAAGAAAACCAAGAAAACCTAGAGAGCCTAGAGAAGACAGAGCTCCTAGAAGAGAGTACAACAAAGAAGAAAAAAAATCTGAAGAAGTGAGTGATGCTAAATAAAGTTATTTTAATTGGAAATCTTACAAGAGATGTAGAATTAAAATACACTCAAGGTGGTTCTGCAATTGCTAATCTTGGTCTTGCTACTAATAGAAGATGGAAAGACAGAAATACTGGTGAAAACAAAGAGGAAGTAACTTTTGTTGACATCACAGTATTTGGAAGACAAGCAGAAACAGCAAACCAATACTTGAGAAAAGGCTCAAAAGTTTTAATTGAAGGTAGATTAAAGTTTGACCAATGGACAGACCAAAATGGCCAAAATAGATCTAAACTTTCAGTTACAGCTGAGAGCTTACAATTTTTAGACACAAAAGAACAAAATGGTGGTGGGAACTACAATCAAGGTGGTGACAACAACCAACAACAAGGTGGTTATAACCAACCTCAAAATGGTGGATATAATCAAAACAATAATGGTGGCGGTTATGATAATAATTTTTCACAACCTGCTCCTAGTCAACCTCAGAATACTCAATCTGCTCCTCCGCCGATTGAAGATGATGAAATACCGTTTTAGTAAAGGAATAAAAAATGGCTGAAAAAGTAAAATATTTTAAAAGACATTGTAAATATACAGAAGCAAAAATCGACTTCATCGATTACAAAGACGTAAAACTTCTTAAGCACTCAATGAGTGAAAGATCAAAGTTAATGCCAAGAAGATTAACTGGTAACACTAAAAAAGCTCAAGACATGATCAATGTAGCTGTTAAAAGAGCTAGACACATGGCTTTAGTACCATACGTAGTTAGCAGAAGACAAACAGGCGTATAAAAATTAATTCTTTAG
>JAOXRY010000282.1 GCA_025800305.1 Campylobacterales bacterium
CTTCTGATTCATAGGCTGTATATGTAGAGTCATAATCACTATTAGAAACATTTAAATCATATCTACTAACCAATGCTTCTACTGCTTCCATGTGTTTACTTTCCCCATTGGCAGACTTTTCTAAAAAGTCATTGGAAAAACTACTATTAAAAGTCGTATAAAGATTTTTTGACATCTTTGTATAGTTTAATAAGTAAGTCATTGTATCTTTCATAGAATCTGTCAGATCTGACAGTGGAATAGAATCAAGATCTACCATACCATGGATTTTATCTTCAAATTTTTTCTTTCCATTAGCTCCTAAAACTTTTCCTTTTGCCATAGCTTTAGCTCTCTCATCCTCTCTGAAATCTTGAATAAAATCAGTACTAGATTCATATTTAGCAACTAAGATATCAATATCATTCTCTAAAGATCTAATAAGAGATGGAGTAATTAAATCTTCTGGCTTTACTCCCTCATTGTCTAATAGTTCTCCAAAAAGAACATTTGTAATAGCAGCAACTTTTTCCGACTCACTAGGAAGAAGTAACAACTGGCTTTCATCTGTAATATCTAGAACTTCCATTAAAGCATTTTTAACCTCTTCATCTTCAATTAAATGTCCAAGAAGAGTAACTCTCTCTTTTTTATAAGATCTCATTGGAAATGTAAGCTCAGTATCATTTTCATCAATTAGACTATTTCCATTGGTATCAATCACACCACCATCTGCTACAATAGGATACTTTGGTTCATTTTGAAATCTATACTTTCCTCCACCTATATCATATGCCCTATTTCCATCTCCATCTGTCACAGAAGATCCTAAAATAGGTCCTCTTTCAACATATACATCAAATCCACTTGTAGAAAAAACACTTGATGTTTTCTCTTCATTTTGATTACAACCTGTAAATCCAAAAACTACCACTGCAACTGGTAAAATTAACTTTCTCATTTTAAAACTCCTATTTTGTTTTGTTATAGAGATTTTAAAAAAAGAGTGTGTAGCCAGTGTGTATTAACTAGCTTTGTGAAAAGAAGGTAACTCAATTGAAAAAACAGCACCTACTTGGCTATTTTCAACTTTGATATTTCCACCCATACTGTTTTCTACAATCATTTTGGAAAGATTCAGTCCTATACCTGTTCCTTCCTCTTCTTTTGTCGTAAAATAAGAATCAAAGATCTTGCCCATTATTTTTTCATCAATTCCCCCTCCATTATCACAGATCTCAATAAAAGACTTGTCGGCTTTTTGGGATGTTGAAATTTTTATAAAAGGACTTATCACCTTATTTTTAATAAGAGCATCCTTTGAATTATTAATGATATTTAAAATCACTTGTTGCAACTCATTTTCCAATCCATTAACAAAAATCTCACTATCTAAATCAAAATGAAAATTTATATTTTTTCTTCTTACCTCTTCAACAATCAGATCTGTTGACTTTTCGATAGCACTACTTAAAGAGAACGGTTTAATTTTTCTATCCGTTCTAAAAAAGTTTCTAAGTTCATTGATACTAACAGACATAAAAGAGATACTCTTTTGAACACTATTATAAAAATACTCCATAGACTCTTTATCGATTTTTTCGTATTCATACTGATCTAATAAATCATCAGATGCAAGACTGATATTATTTAAAGGCTGTTTCAACTGGTGGGCAATGATTCCTAAAAGATCTCCCATTGCTGCTTTTTTCTTTTGATTGAAGATCTCTTTTTCCATATTTTTCTGTTTTGTTTGATCTTGGATTGTGATGATGACACCTTCTGCCTTCTCTTCTGGTCTTTTTTGAAAAGCCATGATTTTGATGTTAAAAAACTTCTTTCCAACTTTTGTTTCTTGCCATTTTGAGAACTCTTGATAATCACCATTTAAGGCTTGTTGGATAAAAAGTTTGATATCTTTATAAAGACATTGATCTATTTGAATATCTAAAGGTTTTTTGTTTAGAACTTCCTCTTTTGTTGTATTGTTTTGCTTTAAAAACATATCATTTACAAATACAAACCTATGTTCTTCATCTAGGACACAGATAAGATCATTAGAGCTATTAATCATACTTTCATAGATTCTACAGTTTTTCAAAAGTTCGCTTTTCATACTCAATCCTTTATTTAATGACCGAACTATAAAAAGTCAATGTGTAGTTAATGTGTAGTAAAATAATATTTATGAAAATATTACTTTTAGAAGATGATGTTAACCTTCATGAAACAGTAAAAGAAGAGCTTGAAGACGAAGGACTAGAAGTCTCTAGTGCATATGATTCAGACACAGTTTTAGATCTAACATATGAAAATAAGTTTGATCTTTATATCTTTGATGTTAACGTCCCTGGAATGGATGGTTTTGAAACCTTAAGATCTTTAAGAGACGCAGGAGACAATACTCCAACACTTTTTCTCACTTCAAAATCAGAGATGAAAGATCTAAAAAGTGGCTTTGATAGTGGAGCTGATGACTACATTACCAAGCCTTTTAAGATTGAAGAACTTCTTATTAGGATCAGTAGATTTATGAAAAAAACTTCCAAAGTAAAAATCTCTAAAACTGTTTTTTACAACGAAGAACTCCACCGTCTTGAACAAGGTGATGATTATAATCAGATAAATAAGAAAGAAGCAGAATTTTTAAATTATTTTCTCTCTCATCCTAATCAAATCTGTAGTAAAGATGAAGTTGTCAATGAGATCTATGAGGACAATCCTATTAGTGACGCGACATTTCGTGTTTATGTAAAAAACATTAAAAAAGCTGCTTTTGGAGTTGAAGTTCTGAAAAATATCCGAGGCGAAGGTTACATTTTTGAAGAACTCTGAAAAAAGATCTCTTATTAGATTTTCACTGATCTATTTCAGTGGATTTCTAGTTATTTTTTCTCTGCTTTTTACCTTCTATTATATTGATGAAAAATCAAAGCTAACAGCAGAAGCTTTAGTAGAACAAAGAATCGAGTACAACCAATGTATGAAACTAAACTTTGGAGATTGTCAAAACTATCTTCATATTGGAGAGATTGATGATTCTGAGGTTATTCAAAATATCACTGTTGCATCCATTATACTTCTTATTGTTGGATTAGCTTTCTCAATAACAATGGGATATTTTGCAATTCGACCAATGAGAGAAGCCAGTGAGAAAATTGACGATTTTATTGGTCATATTGTCCACGATATTAATACTCCACTGAGTGTCATTAGCCTTAACGTCAACTCTCTTTTAAAAAAATCAGATGAGAAAGAAGGAAAGAAACTAAAAAGAATAAAATCAAGCACCGACCAACTTGTAGGAATGCAACACTCTTTATTGGCAACTTTAAAAGAGGACTATAAAGTCATCAAAGAAAATTTTTCTTTAAACTCTTTAGTTGATGAGATCTTAGAAGATTTTAAAAGTAGATTTCCAAAAGAGACTCTTACAAAAATAGAAAATCATCAGATCTTTTTAGACGCTTCAAAAGAAGATTTTAAAAGAATCCTAGAAAATCTCATCTCCAACTCAATTAAATACAATAAAAATCACAATGAGATCTTTATTTCAATCAATGAAAAAAATATAGAAATAAAAGATAACGGCTTAGGAATTAAAAACCCAGAAATGGTTTTTGAAAAATATTATAGAGAAAATACTCAGATAAAAGGTACTGGAATCGGACTTCACTCTTGTAAAAATATGGTAGAGAGGAATGGATTTGAGATGAGTATTGAGAGTTTGTTTAAAGAGGGAAGTAGTATTAAGATCTCATGGTAATACACACTCCCTACACACTTAATAGAAATAATTAAAATATGAAAAAAATAGTCCTACTTTTTATCACTGTTATTTTCCTTTCTGCTACTGATTTTCAGATGGAGAGAAAAAAGCTGATGAATAGTTTTTTAAAGATTAGAGAGTTAGAGAGAAAGCATATTCTTACGTCTTTTAAAATGGAAAAAAGGTTAAAAAGAGGATTAAAGAGTAAACATCACAACAGAAGACCTAAACAACATAGAGGTCATAAATTGCCACCACATTTACATAAAAGACCACCAATAGAAGGAGGAAAACGTCCACCTCCTTTGAAAGATGGCAACCAATTGCCTCCTCCACCTCCACCTCCACCTCCATCTCCATCTCCACCTCCTCCTCATAGGAGTAGAAAATGATACTTAGATCTCTAATCACCTTAATGGTTTTCATCTCTATTGGAAACAGTTCGAATTATGTGTTTTCTACAACAGGAGAGTTTCATAATGAACAATACACTACAGATGGAGAATCAAATAACTACTCCTCTTTAGGCGTTACTGCTGATCTAAAATATTTTGGAGAGAATGATCTAGATATTTTTGCTGGAGGAAAAGCTTATTACAACTACTCTAAAGAAGACAAAAATGAAGTTTATACAGATCTTAAAAATGAGGCTGTTATAACAGAATTTTCTTTCCAAAAGACATTTTCCACATCTTCTTTTAGTATGGGAAGAAATAGTATAAATCTTCCCCTACTTCGTGGTTCTTTTGATGGGGCTTTAGGATTTTTTATCTATGACTCTTTTTCACTAAGAGTATTTGGATTTGATAAGTACACAATCAGATCTTCTGCTTTTTCTGAAACCATTAAAGATATAGATCTTCAAGGAATCAATCTAGGATATGAAGATGAAAAGAACAACCTGAAAATTTTCGGTTTTCAAGATGCAAATGGAGATTACTACGGATTAAAATATACAGTAAATTTTTCAACCAGCTACTCACTGAACTATGAAAACCACAACTTTAAAGATGACTCTATAAAAGAGAGAATTAGCAAAATATTTTTTGAGAAAAAGTTTGAAAGTGTAGATTTAGAGCTAGGCTATATAGAAAATCTAGGAGATAGAATCTTCAATCTTAATCAATACAACAACGAAGACACAAACCAGTTCAGCCTTGGAAGTCTTATCTATTTGGAGAAATCTTATAACGGATATCTTCAAGGTAAATATTTTACAAAAGACTCTATGGTAAAGCTTTTATTGGGAAGAACAATCTATAGAAATCACCTCTCTAGAGATCTAGAATCTTTGGAAATAGAAGCTTCCTATATCAAGCTTTTTTCCAATGATTTTTACTTAAAAACTGGCTATTTCTCCTCCACTGTCGATAATATTGACACAATGAATGACAGTGCCTCTTATCTCTATTTTTCAGGAGGTAAAAAGTTCTAATGAAAAAATATATTTTAGGCTTTTTATTTTCTGGATTAGTCATCGCAAGTACCACACTAGGTTTTTTAGAAGCGCTTAGTATTTTGAAAAGTAAAAACGAAACAAGGTTTGAAGATGCAAAAAGATCCCTAGAAATTTTAGCTGAAAAAAATGATGTTCAAGCCGCCTATCTTCTTGGGTATTTTTACAAAAACAAAGAGTATAAAAACTACGATTTAGAAAAATCCCATAGCTATTTTTTAAAAGCTGCAAAGCTAGGAGACAAAGAAGCAATGCTGATTATCGGCTGGAACTATTACAAAGGTATTGGGTGTAAAAGAGATCTAAAAAATGCAAAACATTGGCTAGAGAAATTATCAATCATGGGAGATGAAGCAGCAAAAGAGATGCTACTTTTTATCTATAGATAGACTAAGGTTTTCTTTGAATCTTTTTGATAGCCTCAGCACAAAGAGTCATCCCAAAACTTCCTGTAACACCAACAAAAGATCCTAACTCTTCAATATCTTTAGCTGATTCTGTGGAATAGACAACTGTGTAACTCTCTTTAAATTTGTGAAGTTTTAGCTGATTTTTTACAACTTTTGCAAAGGAGTCTTGTTCTGTATTCCAGATCTTATCCACTTTAATTTGGGATGGATCTTGTTTTTTTGCACTTCCCATAGAACTAATAAGTTTTTTATGGGCTCTTTTTGCAACATGGACTTTAGCAACAATATCATCGATTGCATCTAAGACAACATCATATTCTTTAAAGTCTACTGTTTTTAGCCACGCCTCATCGATTTTTTGATAGATTGGTTTAACCCCATCATAAAGCTTTGAAAGGACTTCAACTTTCTTCTCACCAATATGCTCACTTCCAATCTGTCTGTTTTGGTTGGAGATCTCATAAGTATCAAAATCCACAATTGTAATATCTCTAAATCCAGTTCTATAAAGACAGTCTAAACAGTAACTTCCAACTCCACCAACACCTAAAAGTAAAACCTTTGCATTTTGTATTTTTTCAAAATCATCTCTAAAAAGTTTTCTACTTCTATCAAACCTATCCATTAATAATCCATTTTTTCTCTAATATTTTTAATATATTTTGCCAGATCTTCATCTAAAATATCTTCTCCACCAGTCCAAATATTAAAATATTTTCTTCCAAATTGACCGTTGGCTATTTTTCCTAAAATTTTTTGATTGAAACTAAGAAGAGTTTTTTTATCATTTACTTCAATGATAAACTTATCTCCTAATTTTACATCGACTATGTAGCTGTGTAATGTTGCTAAATTTTTTTCTGTATTTTGAGAAATATTCCTATTGGTTTTTCTAAACCACTTGTCACTTTTTTCTATGTTTTTCTCTTTTTTAATATCCCTTAAATACTCTATAATAATTTTTTCGTTTCTTTTTTTATCTAAATAGTATTCAAGATTATAAATAGAAAGTCCATAAAAAGTCATTCTTTTTTTTATATAACAGCTGTTTTCAAAACAAACTTCTTTGGAGAAAACAGCTGTAACAAAAACAAAAATTAAAAAAATTCTACCCATATAAAGACCTGATTTTATTTTAACCAGATCTTATCATACTCCTCTTGTGTAATGTTAGTTATATTTAATTCATTTAAAAAATCACAAAGATTTTTCCATCTATTTTCATCAACCTCTATATTATTTTCCAAATAGCCAATAGTTTTTGAAACAATATTATCCATTAGTTGATTTCTCTCATCGTTAGAATAGCCATAATAAATCTCCTTTGCTTCACTTTGGTTGTTCTTAATGAACTCTAAAGCTTTTGATGAGATCTCTATAAACTTATCCATCTTCTGTTTATTATTACTGTAAACACTATCTGTTGTCATAATATCTAAAGCACTAAAGTTTGGATAATCAGATTTTTCTTGATCAATTAATACAATATCCAACCCTTCTACTTGGGCTTCCACACCTTCAAAGTTATCAAAACAAAGCCAAGCTGCCTCAAAATTACCAGATTTTAAATTTTTTATGTGATAAAAGTCTGTCTCAACAAACTCAACCTGAAGATCTTTTGTAAATCCCTCTTTTTTTCTATATCTATCTAAGATCTCAAATCCAACTCTGTTTGTCACATCATTGGCTGCAGGTGTTGTAACCTTGATTTTTTCTCCACTTAATAATCTATCATGGTGCTCTTTTAATACCATTACTCCGCCTCTTGTTTCAAAGAAGCAACCAAGGGATCTTAACTCATCAAAATAGTGTTCAAAAAGATGAATAGGCTCATTAACAACAATCTCAACATCACCAGTTTCCAAAGCTTTAAAGCCATCATAATGCTCTTTTGGCTCAATAAGCTCCACATCTAACCCAGCCTCTTTATACCAACCCTTTTCCAAACCAACAATAAACGGTAAATGATCTGGATTTAAAAACCACTCTAACGCAACTCGAATTTTCATATTTTACTCCTTTTTGAAAAGTTTTTCGTACCCTTTAGCTCTTCTGTAGATATCATCACTACTCCAAAGGTCACTAACAACAGCAACCATATCAGCTCCTCTATCAATAAGCTCTGGGCTATTTTCCAATGTTACACCACCAATAACACAAATAGGAACATTTAGCTCCTCTTTTGCTTTATTGATTACATCTTTTGAAACCACATTAGAACCTGGCTTTGTAGGTGACTTATAAAAACTTCCAAATGCCACATAGTCAGCACCTTTTGATTCCATCTCTTTGGCTTTTTCCACATCACCATAACAAGAGACACCTACAATTCCTTTAAACTCTTTTTTCACCCTTTCTATGTCCATATCATTTTTTCCAACATGAACACCATCTGCTTCAACCATATTTGCCAAATTTACTCTATCATCAATAATAAATTTCGCCCCATAGTTTTCACAGATCTTCTGTAAGATAAAAGCATAAGGATAGAGCTCTACATCACTAAGAGTTTTCTCCCTTAGTTGGATGACTTTAGCTCCAGCCATCAAAGCAAACTTTACATACTCTTCAATCTCATCGATTGGGGTAAGTTTGGTATCTGTAATTGCGTATAATCCTCTCATCAAAATCCTTTTTTATGATTAATAGGTCCATTGCCTTTTCCAAAGTCAGGAGCATTACTAATAGCCTTTCCAATAAACTTTTTAGATTTTTTCACAGCCTGAGACAAGGAAATATTTTCTGCTAAAGAACAAGCAAGAGCAGTAGAATAGCTACAACCTGTTCCATGGGTATTAGAACCAATTACCATCACATCTTCAAAACTCTCAATTTTCTCTCCTGTAATTAAAACATCCTTACTAAAATTAGAACTTGGTTCAATGTTTTTTACAAGAACCTTACAAGGAGCATTGATTTTTGAAATTGACTCTAAAGAGGTGTCTTTCAAATCAAATAGAAGTTTTGCTTCATATCTATTGGGTGTTATTAAGCTTACATAAGGGAAAAGTCCTTTTAAAGACTCAATAGCATCATCTTCTAGAAGCTTAGAACCTGCTCTACTTATAGATACAGGATCTAAAACAATTGGAATTTTTTGGTATTTAATAAACTCTTTTACTGTTTCTATGACTTCACAGTTTGCCAACATTCCAATTTTAATAGCGTCTATTTGAAAATCTGTTGTTACTTTATAAAATTGCTCTTTTATAAACTCTCCATCAAAAACTTTCACCATAGAAACACCTAAAGTATTTTGTGCAGTAACAGCTGTTAATACACTAGCACTATAAACACCAAATGCCTCAGCAGTTTTTATATCTGCTTGGATACCTGCACCACCAGAACTATCAGAACCAGCTATTGTTAATATTTTTTTCATACTTTCCATTCTAAGAGAATGTTTTGTCTTTTTGTATAGATATTTTGTCAATTAAACCTAATTTTTTTGATAGAATTATCTTAATTAATAAAGGTGTGTTTTTGAAGCTTTTCACTGTGTTTTTACTTCTTTTTAGTTTTGTCTATTCTCAAGAAGGCTTAGTAAACTATAGTGAGGAAGAGAGACTCTACTTAAAAAACAATCCAACAATCAAAGTCAGTTCAGAAATGGGATACGCCCCTTATGATTTTGTATTAAACAAAAAGCCAACTGGATACTCTACAGAACTACTACAACTTGCTTCAGTTTATGGAGGATATAACATTAAGTTTCATGTAGAAAAAAACTGGAACCGTATTATGGAATTAATTTGTGACAATGAAATTGATTTAATTCATCCTGCTGATAAAATTTCAGACATTAACTCTTGTTTAGATTTTTTTGAAAAACCTCATATCATAGAAACAGCAAAATTTGCAGTAAGAAAAGATTTTAAAAATGTAGAAAAAATCCAAGATCTCTATGGCTACAAAGTAGCTGTCTTAGGAGGAATAGAGATTGTTAATTGGTTTTTAAAAAACTATGAAAATAAACTATCTCCTATTTTTGTAGATTCCCCTATAGAGGGATTAAAGGCTGTTTCACAATATAAAGCTGATGGATATATAGATCTTTTTTCTACTTTAGAGTACCACAAACTAAACTATGGAATTTCCAATATCAAAATCACTGGACACTTTAAAGAGTTAGGGTCTTATGAACTATACTATGCGACTAAAAAGGGAAATCCTATTTTAAAAAGCATTATCAATAAGTCAATAAACGCCATACCAACCCATAAAATAAAACAACTTAATGAAAAGTGGCTTAACAGTGATGAATATATAAATAGTCTTAACAAAAAAGAACAAGACTATATCCATAACAATCAAGAGATAAAACTTTGTACAAGTCCTGACTGGTTGCCATTTGATGGTATCAAAGATAACAAACATATTGGAATAGGTGCAGATCTTTTAAAAATCATGATAAAAGACACACCATTAAAAATAAAAATAGAAAAAAC
>JAOXRY010000436.1 GCA_025800305.1 Campylobacterales bacterium
ATTATTTAATTCCTTTTTGAGCAAAGCCACAAAAAGGACTCCTCAGCGGAGTGCTCTCGCACCCTTGGTGCTCTGTAAAGCTATTTAGATTTTTATATTTAATTTTATTCATTGTTTCTATCTTTCTCATCTAAACTGCTCCAATAAATCTAAATCTCCCTCAAATAACGATCTTAAATCTGATATTCTATACTTAAGCATTGCAAATCTCTCAACTCCAAGACCAAAAGCGTATCCACTTACATTTTCATAACCAACAGCTTTGAAAACATTTGGATCAACAATTCCACAACCAAGAACTTCTAACCATCCTGTGTGTGAACATACACGACAACCTTTTCCTTTACAAAATACACAGCTAATGTCAACCTCACTACTAGGCTCTGTAAACGGGAAGAAACTAGGTCTAAATCTAACATCAACATCACCAAAGAAATATGTTAAAAAGTCTTCAAGGATAAATTTTAGGTTTGCAAAAGAGATCTTATTCTCTCCATCAACAGCCAAACCTTCAACTTGGTGAAACATCGGTGTATGTGTTAAATCATAATCTCTTCTAAAAACAGCACCTGGTGCGATAATTTTTAGTGGTGGCTTCTCTTTGACCATTGTTCTAATCTGAACTGGAGATGTATGAGTTCTAAGTAAGGTCTCATCTTTAAAATAAAAAGTATCTTGCATCTCCCTTGCAGGATGGTGTTTTGGAAGGTTTAGAGCCTCAAAATTGTGAAAATCATCTTCAACAAGTGGCCCTGTTTTAAGCTCAAAATTCATACCGTAAAAATAATCAACAATAGCTTCCATTGCAAGGTTTACTGGGTGGAGTGAACCTTCTCCTGTTGTTGAGAATAATGAAACATCAATATTCTCTGCTTCAATCTCAGCTTTTAGTGCTTCAGATTCTAAAACCATTCTTTTTGAGTCAAGAAGTGCTGAAGCCTCTCCTTTTTGTTTGTTTAGGTTAGCAGCAAAGTCTTTTTTCTCTGCTGGGGGAATAGTCTTCATTTTTGCAAATTCTTCTGCAAAATACCCCTTTTTCCCAAATAGCTCACTCTTTAAAGCGTCTAGGTCAGCTAATGTGGAAATTTGTGATATTTTTCCGTTAATATCCATAAACTTATATACCTTTTTTATTGCTTGTCTATAATGTAAAACCTATTATAATACCAAATATCACATAAAAGGCTGACTATGAGTACAATTTTTAAAAAGATAATCGACGGTGAGATCCCTTGTAATAAGGTTTATGAAGATGAAAAAACTTTAGCTTTTCACGACATCGACCCACAAGCCCCAATCCACATTTTGGTAATCCCAAAAGTAGAAGTTCCAAACATTTATGAATCAAATGGTGAGATTGTTGCAGACTGCCTTAACGCAATCCAAAAAGTAACAGAAAAACTAGGTTTAAATAAATCTGGTTTTAGAATTATTACAAACAATGGTGTAGATGCTGGACAAGAAGTTGAACACTTACACTTCCATATTTTAGGTGGAACAAAATTAGGTCATATTCATCATAAAGACACAACAAAAGATAATATTTAATTAGTGAAAAGTCTTGGTAAATGTCCATTTTGTCAAGATGGACAGATAGAAGTCCGTGAGGGTGAAACTTCCAAAAGTTATGCTTGTTCCAACGCTCGTTGGACAAAAGAGTATGACTTTTGGGAGCTAACTAAGGACTCAACTTGCTCTTTTAGTGTTAATCAAAGAGCACTTTTAAGATGGAACAAAAAATCTTTTTCTGAAAAAGAGATGAGAGCTATGCTTTCGTCTGGAGAGACAAAAGTTCGTCTCTACTCAGGAGCTAAAAAAACAGAATATTTTAAATACGTGGTTCCCAATCTAGAGTTTGGATTGGAAGTTTTATGGGATGTTGATATAGATGCTTAGCAGATTTTTTGGATATTTCTTAAAACACCCTACTCTTTTAATCATTACAACCACCCTTATAACACTTTTTTTTCTTACCCAGATCTCTGAAAATCTTTTAGATAAAAATAATAAACTTATCATCAATAGCTCTGTTGAACCTTTTATGGAAAGAGGCTCTGGAAACTATGACTTCTTTTTACAAACTAAGAAAAGTTTTGGAAGTGAAGAACTCATTGTTATAGCCATAGAGAAAAAGAACTTAGATCTTCATTTTTTAAACCTTTTAGATGTTTTTGAAAAAGATCTCTCTTCTATTTTAGGAGTAAAAAAGACAAGTTCTATTCTTTCTACACCGAGCTCTAAAAACTCTTGTATTGGAGATTCTTACTTTTTTCAAGAGAGTTCTAGTTCCATTTGTGAATCTATTTTGGAAAGAGCTAACTCATCTCTACAATGTATAAAAACCCAAGATTTTCAAG
>JAOXRY010000445.1 GCA_025800305.1 Campylobacterales bacterium
TTTTGGAGTGTCCCTTAAAAGGTAAGATTAGGTAATTCTTTTAAAGTACATGAACTCAGTTTTACATAATGAGTCTGTCTCTTATGAAATTTGGTAAAAATGTTACTTTTGCAGCCCTTTTAGGTACCTTTTCTGGCCGGATATCCAGCCGGATATCCGCCACATCCCTAATCAAGAGTAGCTTTTTTTTCTTAAATCAATTCTTTGCACAGCTTCTGTATATATCAATTTCTTTGAGTGTAAAAATAAGGATTTTTGGGCCTTTTTCTCACTTTTTTGCATTTATTTTGCATTATAAAATAGAGTACTGATTATTTTTTTTTCAAATTAGCCTGATATCAGATAAGAAAACGGCTCTCAATAATTGTATATCTTAGAAAGAGACTGCAAGCACAACTATAAATACTTGTATTTACGGTAGATATCTACACAATGGCGCTTATCTTATCATACAACCAATCCTTAGTCTTGCTCAACTCTACTTTTAACTTTAACTAAAAAATGTATGAATTGGGTATCTGTTTAGGGCCTAGGTGTTCATTCTGCCATAATAATGTGTATATTTCTATAAATGGATGTTTTGATAGGCATATCAAAGTATCTGATCTTAAGAAGAAAGATACTCTTGATATCAAATATTTTTTTCAAAATTAAGTAATCGTAAGTTTCGATATTTTGCTCCTGTACTTCATGTATGCCCTTAAAGTTGATGATTTTTATTTTCAAGACTCCTGAAGATCTAAAGAAGATCCTAAGTCAAAAAAAATCATCTTTTTGATGGCGGCAGTACTTATTTTAAGCAAAACCTCTCAGAGACCTTTTTTACCTCTGAT
>JAOXRY010000453.1 GCA_025800305.1 Campylobacterales bacterium
ACTGGGGATATCACAAGCAATTTTATAGCCTTTAATACTATTCATTTTTTCAATTAAGGTAACAGCCCACTGCTCTAAGTTTCTATTTAGGCCACTACCAAAAAGAGCATCAACTATGACATCAACACACATATTAGAAAAATCTTCAATAATGGGAATATCTAGGTTTTGAAGTATTTCATATTGTTCTATTGCATCATCAGAAGCTGGTGGGTTTTGCATATGTACAATTGGTTGATAGCCATTTGTTAGAAGAAGTCGAGCAAGCGCGAACCCATCACCACCATTGTTTCCAGAACCACAAACTATAAGAACAGTACCTGTCTCCATATATTGCTTGATTTGGCAGAAAAGCCCTAAAGCAGCGTGTTCCATAAGAACACTGCCATTCATTTTATATTTTTTTATTGCCCTCTCATCAAGGTAGGCTACTTTATCAAAGATTGGTTTCATATTTTAAAACTTTTTTCATTTGGTAGTATGTTCTTAATACTCTAGCAATAGCTCTTCTATCATTTCCAGAAAGTGGAAGTTGCTCGTATTTGGAACCTTTTAAAAATCTTACAAGAGGTTTTTTAGCGTAAATCACATCTTTCATCATAGAAATTTCTTTTTTCCCCATTTCCATGTCATACCAAGCCCACATACCTCCAATAATTTGTTTTTGTTTGATATCCATTGCTGGTGGAACAATATCGTAACTGTTACTCTCACTATATAAAACAAAACCATTTAATCTATTTAATGACTCACTGGTAGTTTGAAGTCTCATTCTTAAAACTGGCTGACCATCGTATTTTTTTGAAATATAAACAAATATAGGAGAGGAAGACATTTTAGCTTTTGTTTTTTTATCATAGTACCAAACAGTTTGTAGTGGTTTATTATCTTTTTTACTAATAGATTCCATAGAAGAATTTAATCTATTTTTATACTTATTAATAATTCTTACTTTAAATTTATTAGCAATAAGAGCTTCTTTTGTCTCTGGATAATTTTTTTCAATTTCTAAGGCTTTTTTAAAAACTAGGTCTTCATTATTTGCAACCATTGCAGCAAACATAGATTCAAAAATCTCTTTCTTCCCTTTTTTTAGTTTATGTAACTCTTTTTTAAGAAGTTCATTCTCCTCTTTAAGATCTACTTTTCCCTCTTTTTCTTGAACAATCTCTTCTTGAATCTTTTTTTCTTCAGGTGTTGGAGTTTTTTCTCCACTACTACAACCTATAATAAATATAGAAGTAAAAACTAAAAGCCAAATATTTTTAATCATGGAGAGCCTTTTTCGGAACATTTATTGTTTAGAAATATACAATAATTTTTTTAAAGGTTACAAACAGTGTCTAGAATAGCAACCGTAAGAGATGATATTTCAGCAAAAGAGATTCGAAAAGCTATCAAATCTACTAGTGATGGAATATTCAGACTTAGACTAATGATTGTTGAAAAATTAGTCGCAGAACCAAACCTTTCACTTCAAAAAGTAGCAAAGGCTCTTATTGTTAACAGAGAAACTGTAACAAAGTGTCTTCAACTATTTAATGAAGGTGGAATTGAAGCCTTAAAACCAAAACAAGCAGGTCGTAAAGAGGGTAACCCTAAATATGACGACAGTATTTTCCAAAAGTTAATTGAGACTTTAAAATCTCAAGAAACTCCATGGTCTGTATATCAGATGCAAAACCACATCAGACATACATACAATATTGAAATACCAGAGTCAACAATTTATTATAGATTGTCGAAAATGGGCTATTCTAAAAAAGCTAACAACGATTACAAAAAATCAAAAATAGCTTAAGACTATGAGAGAAAATATAAGATTAGTTCTATCTTCTGTTGTATTTTCTTTCATCCTTTTTGGTTGTGATACAGCGTCTTCAAATAATGTGACGTCAACTGTTGTAGATAAAGGTGGCTCCAAGCCAACTCCTACAAATCCATCTAATCCTGATACTGGCGGGGAACCTGATGGTAATGAGGGTAGTAATTCCAATCCTTCAGTTACTACTGCAAGAGGTGACACCCCTCCTTCTCCTCCTTCTGTTACGATAGAGTAACAGTAACTTTTGTTATAATCCTAAAAATTTATTTAGGATAAAATTAATGATTTTTACAACCCCTTTAAAAGATAAAAGTACAAAAATTCTTCTATTAGGAAGTGGTGAACTTGGAAAAGAAGTTGCCATCGAAGCTAATAGATTAGGTATTGAAGTTGTTGCAGTTGATAGATATGCTGATGCTCCTGCTGCACTTGTAGCAAATAGATCATATGTTATTGATATGCTTGATGCTGAACAGATTTTAGAAGTTGTAAGAAGAGAAAAACCTACATACATCCTTCCAGAAATTGAAGCAATTAATATTGACGCACTCTTTACAGCAGAAGAGGAAGGGTTTAATGTAATCCCTAATGCAAAAGCTGTTTCATTAACAATGAATAGAAAAGGTATTAGAGAGTTTGCAGCAGTAGAACTTGGTCTTAAAACAAGTGGCTATGAATTTGTATCAACAAAAGAAGAATTGGAAGTTGCCGCTAAAAAAATAGGTTTTCCATGTGTAATTAAACCTGTAATGAGCTCATCAGGTCATGGTCAATCCATTTGTAAAGATGAAAATGGAATAGCAGATAGTTGGGAAATTGCTAAAGAGGGTAGAGGAGACTCAAGTGAATTAATCGTTGAGGAGTTTGTAAAATTTGATTACGAAATCACACTTTTAACAGCTAGAACAGAAAATGAAACTGTATTTTGTGAGCCTATTGGTCATGTACAACAAGATGGCGATTATATCTTCTCGTGGCAACCAATGGAGATGAGTGATATTGCAATTGCCAAATCAAAAGAGATTGCTAAAACTGTTACAGATGGTTTAAGTGGTAGAGGTATCTTTGGTGTTGAGTTATTTGTTAAAGGTGATGAAGTATATTTCAGTGAAGTAAGCCCAAGACCACATGATACTGGTATGGTAACAATGATTACACAAAATCAAAGTGAGTTTGCACTACACGTTAGAGCTGTTTTAGGATTTCCTCTAAACTACCAATTCACAAGCCCAGGGGCAAGTGCAGCGTATAAATCAACAAAACATGCTGAAAATCCAAAGCTAGAAGTTCCTGCAAGTGCATTTGATGAGAATGTGATGTTTAGAATGTTTGGTAAACCTGAGTCTCACCACGGTAGAAGATTAGCTGTTGTTCTTGTAAGTGACGAAGATGCTATGAGAGCAAAAGAGCAATCAGAAAATATTGTAAATCAAATTAAAGACGTTTAATTAAAAAGGCAGATCTTCAAGATCTGCCAAAGTTTTTATTTTTCATTTAATAGTTTTAAAAACTCTTTTTTCTGTTTTGGAGTTAAAATGTTATACATTTTTTCAAATATTTCAGCCTTTTTTTCAACTCTATCTGAATGGTTTTTCTTTCCAGCAGCAATGAATTTAGCTTTGTTAAATTTTTCACCATCAAAAGATGCTTTTAGATGTTCTTTATAATTTCCTCTATTTTGCTTTTTTCCTTTATGACTCTCTTTTTTCAGTTCTCTTAATTTATCCAACTGATCAGTTGTTAAGTCAAGTTCGTAAAATGGAAGCATTTTCATATGTTTATTATGTTTCCCCTTGTGGTGTCCTTTTGACCCACAGTGTTTTCCTTTTTTGCCACCTTTGTTTTCACAGTATTTTCCAGCTTTATTGCCTTTGCAGCCTCTTGGACTATCTGGTCCACCACCAAAACATCCTGCTAATAAACCAGAAGCTAATACTGACGTAATACCTAAAACTATAATTTGTTTTTTCATTTCTTATCCTTTTAAGGTTATTTGATATTGTTAGTATAAAACGGAAAGTGTAAACAAAGTGTAAACAAGATAGAATTAATTTTCATGACAAATAAGTGAGTTATTATGGATTGCGAACAGAAACTTCAGATCTTACTAGAATTAGGAAAAGTTATATCTAAAGAGAATGACTTGGATAATCTGCTTTTTAGTTTAAGTAACATAGCCTCAGATCTAGTAGATGCAGATAGGGCTTCTATTTTTATCTATGACGCGGTTAACAACGAACTTTGGACAAAAGTTGCGTTAGGAGTTGATGAAACTATTAAAGTTCCAGTGAGTAAAGGTATTGCAGGAAGTACTGTTGTAGCTAAAGAAGCACAAATTGTAAAAGACGCTTATAATGATCCAAGATTTTTTAGAGATATTGATCAAACTACAGGGTATAAAACCAATGATATTCTAACAGTACCTATGATAAATTTTAAAAAAGAAGTTATAGGGGTTTTTCAGGTACTTAATAAGAAGAAAGGGGTTTTTGAACCTAAAGATGCCAAGATGTTACTGCTTCTTGCAGACTATGCCGCTTCTATTTTGGAAAATGCACTTCTATATAAGCAATTAGAAGAAAAATATCAAAAGAATCTTCTTTCATTGGAAAAAAGCGAGAAGAGATTAGAACTTATTGCTCTGACTACTAATGATGGAGTTTGGGATTGGGATATAGATAGAAGAGAAGTTTATTACTCTAAAAAACACTATAAGATCTTAGGCTTTGAAGAGAATGAGTTGGAAAATGACCTTGGAACTCTTTTTAAACTTATCCACGAAGATGATTTAGAAAAAGTAAAAGAGATCTTTGAAAAAAGAGAGTCTTTTAGTACAGAATTTAGAATGAGAAGAAAATCAGGAGAGTATATTTGGGTTCTTTCTAAAGGTGAAGTCATTAATGATAAAGAGGGCAGACCTAAAAGGTTTGTTGGATCTAATACAGATATTACTTACATTAAAGAGCATGAACAAAAACTTCAACAAGCCTATAATGAGATAGAAGTTTTATTAAAAGATCAAGACAAGTTTATTAAAAGTGCTGTCCATGAAATCAATACTCCAGTTACAGTAATTAATGCTTATTTAGAAGTTTTAGGAAGAGATGTTGAACATCCAAAATATTTTAACAGAATTATTTCAGCAACAAAAACTCTCTCTACTATTTATGATGATTTTAATTACTATCTCAATAAAGATAAAGATATTTACAAAAAAGAGAGAATTAACTTTAGTGAGTTTTTAGAAGATAGGTATGACTATTTCAGCGATATAGCTGAAGCTAATAATCAAGAAATTTATAAAGAAATTGATAAAGACTTGTGGATTGATTTTAGTAAGATAGAGCTATTAAGAGTTGTTGATAACACTATTTCTAATGCAATAAAATATAATAATGAAAAACAGTCAGTTAAAATTGTTTTGAAACAAAAAAATGACAAAATAGTGTTAGAAGTTAGGGATAAAGGACAAGGTATAGAGAACTCAAAAAAAATCTTTGATAGATATTACCGAGAAATGAATCACAAAGGTGGCTTTGGAATAGGGTTAACTATTGTCAAGTCTATTTGTGATGAAAACGAAATTGAGATTGATGTGGATTCCAAGCTGGGAAAAGGTACAAAGTTTCGATATACATTTAAGGAGGCAAAATGAAAATTTTACTTCTTGAAGATGATTTTGCTTTAAGAGAAATTGTAAAAGATGAATTGGAAAGATTAGGTTATAGAGTTTATGATTATGCTGACGGAGTCAGTGCTATGGACAGTCTTTTTGAAAACACTTATGACCTTTTCTTGTTAGATATTAATGTTCCAGGAATCAATGGTTATGAGTTTTTAAAAGAGATTAGAGAGACAGGAAATAGTTCACCAGCAATTTTTATAAGTTCTTATAGTGATATTGATCACTTAAGTAAAGGCTACGAATATGGATGTAATGACTATATTAGAAAACCTTTTAGTCTAAAAGAGTTAGAACTTCGTGTAAAACAGCAGTTAAAAATAGAAGTGATAAAAGCTAGTGAAAAGATCTTAGAGTTAAATTTAGACTATAAGTATGACACTGATACAAATACACTTCTTTATATGGATAAGCCTGTTAAGCTAAACCAAAAAGAGAAACTTCTTATCGATTTTTTAGTAAAAAATAGAGGAAGAACAGTCTCTAGTGATGAGATTGTCGATTATGTTTGGGATGAATATATTGATATGAATAGTCTTAGAGTTTTAATTTATAAATTAAGAAAAAAGCTTCAATCAGAACTGATTGAAAATGTAAAAGGAATTGGGTATCAGATTAGTTAGTTCTGAATACCTCAATTACTTTATTTAGTTGATTATCTAAACTACCAAAATCATCTGTAAGCTTCTTTGTTAGAAGAATTTTTTCTATTGCTATAATGATTTCTACTTCTTCCATAAGACCAATAGCACCCATGACACCTTTTAAAGCGTGGATATCCTCTTTTGCTTGTTTAAGATCTCCTTCTGTTAGGCTGGTATTGTATTTATCGTAGATCTTGGGAAAAGTTGTTTTTGCTTCCTCAACTAACATATAGGCTGTTTCTTCATCAATTTGATCTGTAAGATAAACTACTGCTTTTTTAATTAATGGATTCATTATTTTTTCTTTCAAATATTCTGTTAATCTCTTCTACAGATATTGGCTTTGTAATATAGTCTTTCATTCCTGCATTTATCGCTTCATCTTTATCTTCAGAATATGCATTGGCAGTCATAGCGACAATCATTGAACTACTATTGGTTTTTAAAATTTCTTTTGTTGCTTCTAATCCATTTATCATAGGCATTTTAATATCCATAAAAATTACATCATAATTGTTAGCTTTAGCTTTTTCAATAGCGTCATAACCATTTTTAGCAGTATCGGGAATAATGGCAAATCTATTTTTTAAAATCTCTTTTCCTAAAACAATATTCAAAGAGATATCATCAACAAGAAGAACTTTTAAGTTTTTGAACTTTTTATCACATATAGTTAGGTTATTCTCTTTAATAGTTAAGACAGAAGCTATCTTAAAAAGAGTAAAAGGATAGTTGATCATTTGGTCTACAAAGAAAGGTCGTTGATTCTCTTTTTTGTAGTTCATTCCTATTAAAGTAAGCTTAGGATTGAGATCTTTTAAATCACTGGCCTTTGCAGAATTTACACTATTATCTACATTGAAAAATAAAAAGTTTTCTTTCCCCTCTTTTTCAAGCTCTTTAATGGTTTCAATTTTTTCAAAATCAGCACCATACCCTATAAATCTATCTTCCAGATTATCAAAATCTTTTTCAAAAGAAAGGATGGTTTTACCTTCAAACTTAGAGGTATAATCTTTTCCTTTACCAATATCTAAGTTTAGAGAAAAAGTGGCTTTAGTTCCTTTGTTTTCCTGACTTTCTAAAATAATATTTCCATTCATAAGTTTTGATATGGATTGGGAAATATAAAGTCCAAGACCTGTACCTTCTATAGCTTTTTCATGAGCTTTAGCAAAAGGTTTAAAAAGTTTTTCAAGTATAGTTGGAGAAATTCCTGTTCCGCTATCTTCAACAATAATCTTTATCTCAATTTTTCCTTTTGTTTTTGTAGTATCAATATGAGATAGTGAGAACTTTACAAACCCCTCTTTAGTAAACCTCATTGAGTTATTTAAAAGGTTAATAAGAATTTGTTTAATACGAGGGTTATCTCCTATAACAGTATAAGGGACATCTGGGATATCCACTTTAAAATCAACTCCTTTGTGAAGATGTTTTTTTGTTGCTTCATAAGCTTCAAAAAGAGTTTCTTCTATATTGATTTCCTCATTATAAATTTTAAGTTGCCCTGTTTCTATTTTTGTAACATCTAAGATATTGTTAACTAGACTTAGAAGATGGTTAGAACTTTCCATTGCATTATGAGTATATTCTTGTTGTTTTTTATCTAGTGTTGTTGTGGTTTTTAAAAGATCTATAAAACCAATAATTGAGTTAAGAGGTGTTCTAAATTCGTGGCTCATCGAAGCGATAAATGTTTTTTGAAGATTTAAAGCTCTTTCTAGCTGATTGTCTTTTTCTATAAGTTGTTTATTGATTATTTGTAGGCTCTCTTTATATGCTTTTTCTCTTCTTTTTATTTCTATTGAAGAGATGACTTTCTCTAGAACCTCTCCAAGTTTATTGGCTTCTAAAGGTTTAGGAACATAGTGATTAATCCCAACTTCGATAGCTTTTAAAATATCTTTTGTTTCATTATAGGCAGTAATAACTATACAGTGAATATCAGGCTCAACTTCCTTAGCCTTTTTCAAAAGCTCTAAACCATCTATTTTAGGCATACGGATATCTGTCATAATAACATCAACATCAGTATTGTCAAGAAAGAGTTTAAATCCTTCTTCCCCATCTTTACCTACTAAAATGTTGTCAAAATAGTGTTTTAAAAGTTTAGTAAAGCTTTCTCTTGTAGGAGTATCATCTTCAACGTAGAGAACTTTAATAGATCTAGGATCCAAAGATTACCCTTTGGAAACAGAGATATTTAATTGTTCAGGAAGATCTATTAGTATTTTCTTTTCACCAAAACCTAAGAGAAGAATATTTTGATCTACTTCAATTTTAGGAGACTGTTTTTCAACAAGTTGCTTAAAATCTTTTAGATTCATCATCAGATCATCTTGAGATTTAGGAATATAGTCTCTTGCTTCTGTAACAATTTCTTCTAGTTTATCCATAAGATCTGTTTTAGAAAGGTAATAGTCAATTGATAAACCATCTGCAGTTTGAATAAATTGTAGATCTTCAATACCAGAAGTAAGAACACTCTTTATATTTTTAGAATTTGGAATTTTATAGATTTTTTGAAAAAACTCACTGCCATTCATTGAAGGCATTCTGTAGTCAGAAATGATTAGTTTTATTCCACTTTCGTTATTAAAATCTAAAATTGCTTTCTTAGGATCTCCTGTTTCAATAATTTTTTCTACCCCTAATTTGGTTAATTTAGAAGCAATAACCTTTCTCATTAGAGGGACATCATCTAAAACAAGTGCTTTCATTTCTCTCCTAATTTTCTTATATGTATAATTGTGATATAACTATCTCATTATATCTTTTAAAGAGTGTCAGTGTCAACATTTAATAAAAAAACAATAGTGCTTAGTGACAATGAAAGATTAGATAGATATGTTTTAGGAAAAGAGCTGATGGAGATCTTAGATCTAACACCTAATGCATTTAGGTATTGGAAAGATTGCGTCTTTGCTAAATATGATTCTTCATCAATAGTTTTTATAGAAAAAAAGACAGTTCCCACAAAGTATAAAAAGTATCTTTCAATGTGTAGTGACCTTTCTGGAAAGGTTCAATCTTCTGCTTTTTGTAGATATACAGGGCTCTCTCCATCTTTACTTGTAGAAAGCAATAAAAGTGAGTTTAAAGGGATTATAGAGATAGAAAAAATTGGTAGATGTAAGTTAGTGAATATTAACAAGTTTTACAAACAGTATGGTCTTCCTAATCACTACGTAATATATATTGATAAGTGTAAAAACTTCTCTTATATGGAGAAGAAAATCCAACTAACTAAAAGCCTTTGTATGGGGTACTACTAATTACTCATTATTTGAGTAAATCTTAAAAAAGGACTCTTCAGCAGAGGACCCTCCCGATAAAATTCCGCAGGTACGAGGACACTAGTCACTCTATCTAGTCTATTTCTAGGTTTTTGATTTAGTAGAGTGTTCTTCTTCCATTAGGGTGGTTGCACCAAAGAAAAGAGCGGTGACACCAGGACCTAAAATTGCTCCCCAAAAACCAAAAGTTGTAAGTCCAGCAACAATAGAAAAAAAGATCACTAAAGAGTGGATTTCTGATTCTGTTTTATTAACTTTTTTATTAATAACCTCTATGATTAGTGGTCTAATGAATGTATCTGCAAAAATAGAGATGACAATAACTGTGTAAAGCATAATAAAAAGTGCACTTTGAACATCACCTTGGCTAAGTTCGTAAAGTGCCAAAGGTAGCCACATTAAAAGCCCTCCAACTACAGGTATTAAAGAAGCAAATCCATAAAGAATTCCAAAGAACAGACCATCATAACCAAAGAAACTAATAAAAACACCAAAAAGTGCACCTTCAAAGATTGCAGTTGAAATAATAGAGTAAGAGACCGTACTCATTGTTGAACTTATCTCTTTAAATGAGTTTTTAATTTTGTTTCCTTGGTAAGGAACTGCTCTAACAGCAAAAACTGTTATTTTCTCTCCATAAATATGAAACATAAAAAAGAAGATAAGTATAAGAATAATATCTGTAATAAAACTGGCACTTTTTGCCCCTGTTTGTCCTAGAATAGAAAGAAAAGACTGAGAAATTGAAGCGTAGTCAATTTTATTTAAAAAATCGTTTATTTCATTGGTGTAGAGCTGAAATTCATGGGGGATGGTACCTAGAAGATCTTTAATAAGAATCATTGTTTTTTCAATTGAGGTTGGATCAAAACTATTGACAGCGGAAGTGATAGTAATCAAAAAATAAAAAATTGGACCAAAAAGCAAAAAAGCTAAAAGAGATGTAATAATTCCAGCACTAATCATAGGACTATTAAATTTCTTATCTAAAGAGACTTTAGCTGAAGCAGTAGCAATACTTAAAAGCCCAGCAACAGCAATACTTATTAGAAAAGGATTATAGATAAGATACATCCAGTAAGAGATCAGCAAAAAGATCCCAGTAGAGAAAAACTTAGTTGTCAAAAAAGAGTACCTTCATCTTTTGTAGTTAATATCATATTAAAAAGCTCGTAAGTTTTAGGTGTCGCAACTCTTCCTCGTGCTGTTCTTTCTATAAAACCATTAGCAAGTAAGAATGGTTCAATAACATCTTCAATTGTGCCCTCATCTTCACTAAGAGCGGCACTTAAAGTATTAAGACCGATTGCCTTTCCTTTAGCATCAGCAAGGAGTTTTAGAAGTCTTAGATCTAGTTCATCAAAGCCTTTATCATTGACACCAAGCTCATCTAAAGCGTGTTTAGATCTTTCCAAAAAGATCTTTTCCTCATTGGAAACATCAGCAAAATCTCTCACTCTTCTTAAGAGTCTAAGGGCTATCCTTGGAGTTCCTCTACTTCTTGTGGCAATTTCTAGACTAGCATTTTCTTCTATCTGTTTATCCAGTTTATTTGAAGCAATAGAGATAATATTTCCCAGCTCTTTTGGAGTATAAAACTCCATTCTAAAATGCATTCCAAATCTATCTCTTAGTGGACCAGAGATCATTCCTGCTTTTGTAGTTGCACCAATAAG
>JAOXRY010000464.1 GCA_025800305.1 Campylobacterales bacterium
AGAATATAGATGAGTTTGATACAAACCAGTACCAACCTCATTGTAATAAATAATAGGAATATACAATGAATAGAAGAGATCTATTTAAATTATCTGGTGTTACAGCAGCAGGTGTTGCCCTTGGATCAACACCATTAGCTGGAAGTGAAAAAACAACTCCAAAACTTTTTACAGAAAAAAAAGGAAAAAGAGTAGTAATTTGTGGTGGGGGATTTGGAGGACTTACTGTTGCTAAATACCTAAGAGAATTCAACAATAAATTAGATGTTATTGTTATTGATAAAAAAAGTCATTTTATCTCGTGCCCATATTCAAATACATGGTTAGGTGAAGGTGAGAATATTGGAATGGAAGAGCTCACTTTTGATTACTCCCATCCAGCCTCCAAATATGGCTATAGAGTCTTAAATGGAACAACTGTTATAGATATTGATAGAAAAAAGCAAACAGTTAGAACTAATCTTGGGGCTATAGATTATGACTATCTTGTTTTAGCACCAGGAATTGACTATGACTATTCAAGAATCACAAAAAGTAAAGAAAAAGCACAAGAGATTCAACAAAACTGCCCTCCTGCTCTCATGCCTTTTGGTGATCATTTAGCTTTAAAAAAAGAATTAAAAAACTTTAAAGGTGGAAACTTCATAATAAGTATTCCAAGTGGAGTTTATAGATGTCCTCCTGCTCCATATGAAAGAGCTTGTATGGTTGCTTACTATTTCAAAAAGCACAACATCAAAGGAAAGGTTGTGGTATTAGATCCAAGATCTAAACCTGCAACAAAAGCAGAAGGGTTCCTTCACACTTTTAAAACTCTATATAAAGATATTATTCAATACGTTCCAGATGTTAGTATAAAAGATGTAGATACAAAAAATAAAGTTCTTTATTGTGAAAGTTTCAGCAAAGAGACCTACACAATAGAAAAAAGAAAGTTCTACTATCAAACAGCCAATATCATCCCAGAAAATAGAGCAAACTCTTTAATAGATCTTGCAAAGA
>JAOXRY010000017.1 GCA_025800305.1 Campylobacterales bacterium
TGGTGCTGTTACAGTAGTATCATCATTGTTTGACTCATCTCCTGCTGTGCTTTCTTCATCACAACCTATTAAGACTATCGCTAACAATAACATTCCCAAAAATATCTTATACATTTTAACTCCTAATGATAATTTAGGAGAATTATAAATATTTGAATGGAAGATATAATGTCGTTTAAAAACTTTTATTTAATTATTTAATGCCTGCAACCAATCTTCTATTGGCATGAAAAAGCTCAACAAGTAACGATGAATGTCCTGAACCTAAGATATAATCTCTAATAGTTTTACACTCTTGAAGTGTTACTGGTTCAGCGTGAGCTGCTTTCCCTCTTACAGGAGAGATCTTGTTAATCGTTCCGCTAATAACATTAGTAGCAAAAAACTTTACTGCTGGATGTTTTACATATGAAAAAATTGTATTGGTTATTTCTGGAGTTTTATTTTTATTGAGAAGATATTTGTATGTTCCCAAAGATGGTTTTTGTCTGAGAAAATATCGAAGGTTGTGCTTAGATCCTTGAAGTTCATATTTTACTTTTTCAAGTTCTGGTTCTAATTCGATTAGATAGGTAAAAAGAACTTTCAAAAATCTATAGATCTCTTGTTCAGCTACTTTTGAAAGTTTAATTACAACACTTCCAAAATCATAAGTTGGAGTATCTTTGTTTTTCTGATATTCTATTTCTGCTGAAATAAGATTGTCTTGTGAGTCTGGTAGCAAAGAATTGAACACATCCCCCAGTGAATAGTCAATAAGAATCTTTTTTGTCTGAAAAAACTCTTCATTTCTTCCAATATCATTAAAAAATCTATAGTCATTATCAACAAAATACTCTATGCTCTCTTCCAT
>JAOXRY010000021.1 GCA_025800305.1 Campylobacterales bacterium
CCTCACCAACCATTATAATATCTGGATCTTGCCTAAGGATAGATCTTAATGCATTGGCAAAATTAAGATCTGCTTTTTCATTTACTTGAACTTGTTGAATAAGATCCATTTGGTATTCAACAGGATCTTCAACAGTGATTATTTTTTTACTGATATTTTTAATCTCATTAAGCCCAGCATAAAGTGTTGTTGTTTTACCGCTTCCTGTTGGTCCTGTGACAAAAACAATACCGTATGGTTGACTCATCGCTTCTCTAAATTTGGCAACGTTTTCTTCTTGAAAACCAATTTCATCTAGTTTAATTAGGGCGTTTTGTTTGTCTAATATTCTAAAAACAATAGATTCACCATGGGTTATTGGAAGAGTAGAAAGTCTAAAATCATACTCATTACCATTGATGATTTTTGAAAATCTTCCATCTTGAGGTTTTCTTCTTTCTGCAATGTCTAGATTAGCAAGAAGTTTAATTTTAGAAGCTAGAGGAGGAAAGATATCCGAATCAAAAGTATAAATATCTGTCAAATAACCATCAACTCTAATTCTAATATGACATTTTTCTGCTGATGGTTCGATGTGGATATCACTTGATTTTTTAATAATAGCTGTTTCAATGATGAGGTTAATAAGTCTTAAAATAGCTGAATTTTCACTATCAATTAGAGTGGTACTCTCTTTACTTATCTCTTTACGAATATCTTCAATGATTCCTTTTTGTTGTTCATATACTTCTAGTTTTTCTAAGGCATTGGCAATTTCTCTTTTTGTTGTGATTGCTATCTTTAGATTCTTATTAGGCACCATTCTTTGGACAACATCTTGTGCTGCAAGATCTAAAGGATCACTAAATAAAACAAGACAATCTGTTTCATTTTGGCTAATAGGAATTGCACTGGAACTTCTTAATGAACTGATTTGTAAATTCTTTGATATTGTAAAATCAATTTCAAAACTACCTGGGGTTAAGTAATCAATACCAAGTTGAATAGAGAGGTTGATAAGAAGTTCTTCCTCTTCAACAATTCCTTTATCAATTAGATATTCACCTAGTCTTTTCTTTTTACTTTTTATCTCTTCCGAATTGAAAGCCTCTTCTATCTCTTTTTCTGTAGCTAACTCTTCATGAATTAATAGATCTCCCAATCTTATCTTAGTGTTTACCATCTTCTTATCCTACCAGTATAGATGTTTTCTTTTTAATTGGTTGTTTTCATACTCATTTACAATTACTTTGTATGTGTCTTTATCAAGTAGTTTATCAACTTTTACAACTTTTCTTTTGCCAAAATTAAAAATGTATGTTGTTCCAGATCTTGTATAATCTTTCTTTGCAAGTTTGCCAAATACTTTTGAGATAATATGATCTGTCTTAGGTAGATTAATACCTGTCATATCAACTTCATCGACAATTCCTTGATAAAGAAGTTTTTTCCCTGTAATGATTACACTGAAATATGAGGCGTTTCTTCTTGTTTTTTCTGTTTTTTTAAGATACCTTGGAACGTTGGCAATCATTCCAATATTGTCAACATTTAAACAAGAAAAGCCAAATGCTTGTACAAAGTTTTCATCGTGTCTATTTTTATAGAAGATCTTACCACCTAGTTGACAGCTTTTTTCATACTCTTTTTCTGTATAGAAATTAAAGAAACTTTTTTTGTCATCTCCTTGTAAAAGTCCTATGAAAAATAGAAGTAACAACAAGGCTCTCATCTGAAAATTTCCTCTTTAATTTGATAGAGTTTATCTGATTTATTAGATTCTAAGTAAGCATCAATAGCTTTCATAGCAACTTCTGTTCGACCTAGCTTAATAGAGGATTTTGCAAAAATTATCCAACTTTCTTCTTTAGAACTATCTATTTCATTGGCTTTTAAGGACCAGTTATAAGCTTCTCTAAATTTTTCTTTTTTGTAAAAAAGATCTGCTATTTTCACTGCTGTTTCAAAGGTTGGTTCTTGTTGAAATTTACTTTGTAGACTTTGAATTGGATCTACAGATCTTTTGGTAAAGCTACTGTTATTAGATACAGAGATCTTTTTTGGTAAGGAAGGCTCTATTGTTTTTTCTTCAATAGAGTTAGTTTTTAGGTTATTTTCAAATGTGTAGTCTGGGGTAATGGTTATAAAATTGTTATCTATCTTCTTTTTTGATATTGGTTTGTTGGAAGGAATTTCTTTTTTCTTTTGTTTGGTAACTTGTTTTTCCTCTTTTAAAGCAGGTTCTTCCAAGGTAAAATAGCCATAGCTAATACTTCCAATAATAAAAAAACCAAAAGCAGGAGCTATTACAGTGACAATAAGCTTTTTTAATTTATAGTTTCTATGTTCTTGTTCTAATTTAGAAATTACATCCATCGTTGAAAAAGCCTCCTAAACCACCCATTTTCTTCTATCATTTTTAGATCTAATGCTGCCATCTCTAGATACTTTTTGGAGTCATTGATTGACATAACTTGTGATTGTTCTATAAGCATTTTATAAAATAGAAAAAATCGACTCATAAGTCTATTGATATTTCTAAGATTTCCTTTTGCAGTCATAAAAATTAGTTTGAAATGGGTTTTTGTAAAATAGGCTAGAAAACTTTCGCCATTAGCCAAGATGATTTTTTGCTCTACATAATTTTTAAGATCTGTATAGGTAATTGCTTCTGTATTGATAGTTTCAAAAATTCTTGTTTGGAAGTGCTGTTGAGCAATAACCTCTTCTTCGTCTATCTTGTGTAAAGAGATAATGAATTTTAAGTAGGGTTCATTTGATAGGAGTCTAATCCACTCCATTTGCTGAGAGTTATACAGTTGTGCTTCATCAAGCATTATGATAACTTCCTCTTTTATATTTTCTCTAAAAGCTTCAAGAATAAGACTCTCTGTTTGGTTAACATCAAGCTCTTTTTTTGTCAGTTCTTTATAAAGATGACAAAGAGCTCCTTTATCAAAAGATGGAGTTTTATAAAGAAACATAGGGTGATTTTCCCTATGCTCATCATAAAACTTCTGCATTAAAAAACTTTTTCCACTTCCTGGAGGACCATAGATAAGAATAATTTTAAAGGGATTTTTTAAAGAGTTGTTGAGTTTTGAATAGTTAAATCTTGTAGTATCTAAAGGTACATAATACTTATTATCTTCTCTATCTGTAAAGGCTTCTAATACCCTATCAACTTGTTCAATACTAATCATTATTTTTCTCTTCTTCTATTTGTGTGAAACCTAAATCTTTAAAATTTAGAGGCTTTTCTTCTTCAACTATTTTTGGAGTCAATACAAAAACTATCTCTGTTGTGATATCTTTAATGTTGTCAGATTTAAAAAGCCAACCTAAAAACGGAATGTCTCCTAAAAGCCAAACTTTATTGGTTGTCTTACTTTTTGTATTATTAATCAGTCCTCCAAGAATAACTACATCTTCATTTTTTACTCTGGCGACTGTAGAAATTCTTCTTGATACTGTGTCTGGTGGCAATGTTCTATTTGTCTTACTTGTAGCATCTTCTGCAAATTTAAAATCACTGATAGAAGGATTTATTCTAAGGGTAACATACCCTCTATCATCAATTTTAGGTGTTATATCTAAAAGAACGCCAACAAAAAGCTCTCTAAGTTCTGTACTTGTAGATACTGTAGAGTCATTGGAAGTTGAAGTTGTAATTCCATAGTTGATATTATCGCCAACGCTGATAAGACTTGGCTGATTATTCATAGCTAAAACTTTAGGATTAGAAAGGGACTTTGTTTCTCCATAAGATCTTAGAAAGTTTAGAAAACCACTTATTTTAAAGCTACTTTGGGCAACAACCCAAGAGTTTGTACCAGGGACTGCTTTTGCAGCACTGGAAAATGTTCCTTCTGTTAGTCCAGCACCTGTAGTAGTCCCTGAAGAAGTAGTATCAGTTGTAGCACCTTGGCTATTATAACTAGCTGAAAGTTGAGACCAGTCTATTCCTACTTTATTGGATTTATCCAGTGTTACACTGATAACTTTTACATCAATGACAACTTGTTTTTTTAAAGTTTTAAGGAGGTTGTTTAAATATGTCTCAACTCTTTTGAGCTCTTTATATTTTCCCTTTAAGGTTATTAATCCACCATTTCTATTGATGATAATATCTCTTTCGTTATCTCCTAGAACACCTTTAATATCTTTTTCAATTCCATCCCAAAAGTCAAAGTTTTCTGAAACTTTTATCTCTGCACCTGTATTACCATTGGAAGTACTTTGTTGACCATTATTTTTAACTCCTCCTGAACCTCCTACTGCCACATTCATATTGCTAGTACTTCTTCTAGGAGAATTTAAAAAATCAACTTTAAAAGTTTTGATTTTATATTTTGAGATTGTTAGTATGTCATCTTCCAATGTGTAGTTAAAATTGTGCTTTGACAGAAGAAAATCAATGAGCTCTTTTGGAGTTCTATTTTTTAGTGAGATTATTCCTGTTTTTTTTGTAAGAATACTCTCTCCACCTTCTTCATAAAAGATAGAGTATTCACACTCTTTTGCTATATTTTCTATTATTGATATAAGCTTGACACTTGGTTGGTCGATTTTAAGATCTAGAACTACACTATTACACTGATTAGAGTAAAGAGTTGCTGCTAATAGTGTTAGTAGTATTAGTTTTCTCATCTCACCTTCTTTAGAATAAAACCATTTTTATTTTTGTTAACAAGTTTTATAATCTCTCTATGACCATTTTTTTTTGATAATATAATACCCTTATCGCCGATATAGACAATTTTTTTACCTTGGATATAGTGACCTTCTTTGTACCATTTTCCCCAAATTAGGACTCTGTCACTGATAATGGCTTGTAAAGAGATTTTTTTAATTGATTTTTTCTTTTTATTTGTAAGAGGAGTTGAAAGTTTTTGAGAGTTACTTTCCTTTCTTGAGATAAATGGATTTTTTGTTTTTTCATAAGAACTTTGATTATTTTGATTGATCTTCTCAATGATTTTTTCAATTTCTTGTTTTTCTGTTCCTAAAAGAGATAAAGTAAGTGAAAGAAAGAAAATTGG
>JAOXRY010000022.1 GCA_025800305.1 Campylobacterales bacterium
AGGTGCTGCTGGTGGTATTGAAGCTGTTACAGCTTTAATGGCTATGAGAGATGGAGTTTTACCTCCGACAATTAATCACGAGACGCCAGATCTAGAAAATGGTTTAGACCTTGACTATATTCCAAATCAAGCAAGAGAGAAGAAAATTGATGTTGTTATGAGTAACTCTTTTGGTTTTGGTGGAACAAATGGTGTTGTAATATTTAAGAGAGTTTAAAATGGTTTATTTGGACTTTGAAGAGAACTTAAAGCAGTGCTCTGAGAACCTAGAGTTAGCAAAAATTAGAAATATTCCGTCAGAGCTTGAGAAAGCTCAGTCTGAATTTGATAGTGAAGTATCAAAAACATATTCAAATATTTCAGATTATCAAAAACTTCAATTAGCAAGACACATTGACAGACCATATGCATTAGACTATATTAGACTAATGATGGATGAGAAGTATGAGATCCATGGTGATAGACACTTTAGAGATGATCCCGCAATTCTTTGTTATATTGGAAGAATTGACGGAAAAAGATGCGTTGTTATTGGAGAACAAAAAGGTAGAGGTACAAAGAATAAGTTAAAGAGAAACTTTGGTATGCCTCATCCAGAAGGTTACAGAAAAGCTTTAAGAGCTGCTAAACTTGCTGAAAAGTTTAACCTTCCAGTATTGATGCTTATTGACACTCCAGGAGCATATCCTGGTATTGGTGCAGAAGAAAGAGGTCAAAGTGAAGCGATTGCAGTGAATCTTTTTGAACTTTCTGATATTAATACTATTACTGTTTCAGTTGTTATTGGAGAAGGCGGTAGTGGTGGAGCTTTAGCTATAGGTGTTGCTGATAGATTAGCAATGCTTGAATACTCTGTATTTAGTGTAATCTCCCCAGAAGGCTGTGCTGCAATTCTTTGGGATGACCCTAAAGAAGTAGAGACGGCAGCAACAGCACTTAAAATATTGCCTAACTATCTAAAAGAACATGGTCTTATTGATGATGTTATTAAAGAACCAGCTGTATGTGCCCATAGAGATAAAAAAGCTGCTGCTAAATCAATTAAAGAGTATTTTTTAAATACTGTTAATGAACTAGAAAAACTTTCATCAGAAGAAAGATTAGATAAAAGATATAAAAGAATTCTAGATTTAGGTAAATTTGCAGAATAAGATTTTGCAAACTACAAGCTATAATCAAACAAAAGGGAGAAAGTTTTTTTTACTTTTTCCTTTTTTATTTCTACTTTTAAATACTTCCCTTTTTTCAAACCATTTAGTAAAGAAAGCAAATTTTATTAATAATAATAGAGTCTATTCTACAGATTTAATTGATACTGATAAACGATTTTTACTTGTAAAGTTTGAGAGACGTAATGTTTTACAACTCTCTTTTCATAAACTAAAAAAGATATTTAAATCTCAAGGGATAGAGATCTCTTCCAAAAGTTCAGTGATCTATTTGTATAAGATTAATAAAAAAACGATCTCCTCTATAAGAGAAAAAATAAAAAATTTATATGAGAGTAAATACTCCAATCTAACTATCAAAAAAATAGATACCTTTCCAAGAAGTGGGGATGATATTGAAGGACTGAAACTTATTGATATTAATATTAATGAAAATAGTTTAAAGCGTACAAAAGGAGTTTTGAAAGCTTCTTTTGGAATTGATGGTGAAGTTATTAAAAAGGTAAGCTTTGGGTATGAGTTAACAGGTTTGGTTAACTCTTTCGTTGCAAAAAGAAGAATTCTCTATGGAGATACGATCTCTTTTAGTAATGTTGATATGAAATATACTGCTGTTAAAAATAGTTTCCAAGAACAAATTTCAACTGATATGATAGGAAATATTAGTGCTAAAGTTACTATTAATCAAGGTAGTATAATTTTAAAGAATAGGGTTAAAAAGCTCTTTGATGTTAAAAAATCTACACGAATTAAAGCTCTTTTGAAAGAGGGAAGTGTAGAGGTTGAGTTTTATTTAAATTCTAAAGAGAATGGATATATAGGTGATACCATTCAGCTAATCAACAATAATAACAAAAAGTTTGTTGGCGAGATTATAGAAAAAAATATGGTTTTATTAAAATAAGAAATTAATTCCAAGATTAAGTGTTGCGTAGTTTTCACTCATATCTGTTTCAACTATTTGATTATTTTCATCATAAGATTGTGTTTCACTCCAAACAACTTCATGAAAGATTATAGAAGCAGAAAGTTCATAGTTTCTTTTTTTTATTGCCATAAAAAAACCAGCTCCAAAGTTTGCTTCTAAGGCTTGGGCATTTCCTAAAGCTTCTTTTTCATATTTATAGTCATCTTTTCCTATACCAAACTTAAAATAGGGAAGTATGGTTTTATTTGGAAAATCTCCTACATAATAGACATTTGTATGAAAGATCATAATATTAGTCATATCTATGTTGTTAGATTGGGTGTTTTTGGTTCCTATTTCTAAATCAAATCTATGTCCTGAATTACTGATTGTTCCTATTTTGATAGATGAACCAGAAACATATAATCCATCAAGAATTAAATCACTACTAAGTCCTTTTCTTGATGATTTATTGCCAGAACCAGAGAAAAATTCTCCTCCAATATATATTGTTGGTTTGTAATCTTTTTTCTTTTCTTCTACTTTTTTTTTCTCTAAAAGTTTTTTATTAAAGATCTTTTTTTGTTTGTAAAGTTCAAATTTTTCTCGTTCTAACTTTAATCTTTTACGGTCTATTTCAATTTTCTGTTTTTCTAGGATAATCTGCTTTTGGGTAAGTGGTTGGTTAGTCTTTTGGAAAGACTCTTCTTGTGAAAAGGTGAGTATTGGAAATATAAATGATAAAAATAATAATCTAAACATGGAAAGCTTTGAGCAAAAAGCTTTCCATAATTTAGGTTTTAGACTACATCTTGTCTTGAGCAGTGATCCCTATAACTGAAAGTCCTGTTCTAATTGAAAGAGTAGCAAATGATAAGATTTTTAGTAGTTCTTTTTCTCTATCACTTCCTGCAACTTTATTTTCTGTATAGAACCTATGAACATTAGTAGCAAGTTTGTAAAGATAATCTGTGACGATGTTTATATTTCTTGTTGTAAAAGCATCTTCTAAGATCTCTGGAAGAAGCATTGCAAAGAAAAGAAGCTCTTTTTCTTCTGCTGTTAGATCTACTAGTGGAGTATCAACAACAGAGGCTTCATCAATTTTAAGATTTCTAAAGATAGATTTTACCCTTGCATGGGCATAGTTTACATAATATACAGGGTTTGAACTATCTTTTTTATTTAATTGCTCAGTATCAAACTCTAAGTGAGTATCACTTTTTTTCGTTAAAAATACAAAACGCAGAGCATCTATACCGATATCTTCAACAACGTCATCCATTAAGATGAAGTTACCAGCTCTTTTTGACATTTTATAAGGAGTCCCTCCTTTTAGCAGTGCAACCATTTGGGAAAGTAAGATCTCTAACTTTTCACTGTCATTGCCTAAAAAGTCAATAGAAGCTTTTACTCTATCGATATATCCGTGGTGATCAGCTCCCCAGATGTTGATATATCTGTCGTAGTTTCTCTCATACTTATTTTGGTGGTAGATGATGTCTCCTGCAAGGTAAGTAGGGATTCCATTCTCTCTTACAACAACTCTATCTTTAGAGTCTTTTTTCTCGCTAGACTTAAGCCAAACTTTCCCCTCTTCATCTGTATAAAGAGCATTATTTGCTTTTAGTTTTTCTTCAACTGCACTCCAATTGTCGTACAGTGGTTTTTCATGGACAAAGTTATCAAACTCAATACCATTATTTTTCATTGATGCTTTAATAAGATCTAACATCTTCTCTTTTGCCCAAACAGCAATTTCTTCGATGTTATTTTCATCAGTAAAGTGACTTTCACCAAACTTTTCTACAGCTTCTTTAGCCACATCTACAATATATTCACCTTTG
>JAOXRY010000023.1 GCA_025800305.1 Campylobacterales bacterium
AAAAGTCATTGATATTGCTAAAGTCATCAATGTCAATAAAAGAGAGTAAAAAACTTTTATTATTTTCAAAGTCTTCAAGATCTTTAAACAGCTTTTGTCTATTTGCCATTCCTGTCATAGGGTCACTAAAGTTTTTTCTAATTTGTTGTTCTTGTTCTACAACTTTTGAAATATCATGGCGAACAGACATATACTCTTTAACATTTCCCTTATTATCTAAGATAGGCATAATAAAAGAATCAACGTAGTAAGTCCCACCATCTTTTGCTCTATTTTTAATTATACCTCTCCAAGTTCGCTTATCTTTGATAGCTTCCCACAGTTCTTTATAGACAGCATTAGATATATCTGGATGTCTTACTATGTTATGGCTTTGTCCTATCAGTTCCTCTCTTGTATATCCAGAAATTTGACAAAATCTATCATTTACATAGGTAATTTTTCCCTTTAGATCTGTCTTAGAAACAATATTAGATTCATCAACTGATTTCTTATACTGTTCTAAAAGAATTTTTCCTTTTTCTATTTCATGAAACTTTTCAACAAGTTCTAAACCATTATAAACTCTACTTAGAAACTCCTCATTGGTAAAATTCTTATTTATATAATCATTGGCTCCTGCTTGTAAAAATTGGCTTGTGGTTTTATCATCAGAAGATATACCAATAATAGGAAGATTCTCTTTTGTAGCAAATTCTCTGATGTTTTTTATCAGATCTGTCCCTATCATATTAGGCATATAAAAATCAGTAATAACTAGATGGATATCCTCATTCTCTTTTATCACTTCCAAACCTACATCACCGTCGTTTGCTTCAAGGACTTGAAAAAGACTATTTTCTAAATTTGCTTTGACCAAGCTTCTAAAAGATTCAGAATCATCAACAAGAAGAATTTTAATCTGGCTATTATGTTCCAATCTAATAATAGAGTTTGTTATTTTTTCTACAATACTGTAGATATCTCCTTTGATAATTAGGTCTACAACTCCATCTTTAAATTTAAAATTTTCGTAGTCCATATCATCAATTAAAGCAATTGTAGGAACACCTTTATCCAAAAGGTAATCAAGTGACTTATTCTCTTCTTCATATGCCATAATAGCTTCACAAAACCCAATAGAAGTCTCTAATATTTCATTCTCTATATTAAGTAGTTCTTCAAAAGAACTAGCATGTAAAACCTGATAGCCTCTTTCTTCTAAAACAAAAGAGATAAGTTTATCGACCGATTTGCTGTACTCTACAATAATTATATTTTTTTTCATTTCTCTACCAAATTGATTAAGATAATTTCTACATATAATTTATATCAAAAATAAGTTCTTAATTCAAGAAAAATGAGATTTATTTTTCTTTTGAACTTAGATATTCTGATATAATTTCCCCATGACAAAAGTATTTTTCAAGACATTCGGATGTAGAACAAACAAATTTGATACTCAAATAATGATGGCAAATCTTCAAAATTATACAGTAACAAAAAATATCCAAGAAGCAGATATTCTAATTATTAACTCCTGTACAGTCACAAACAGTGCAGATAGTGGAGTGAGAAACTATATTAATAAAACAAAAAGAGAAAATCCTAATATAGTAGTATATTTCACAGGTTGTGGTGTTTTAACTCAAGGAGAAAAACTTCACAAAAACCAAACTGTCAAATCGGTTTTCTCTTCTTCCTTAAAGGAAGAGATAGACTCTTTGCTAACTTTAAAAGAACCATTTTTTAAGACAAGAGAGCAAACTCAAATTGATTCAACTATTGTTGGAGATATCATAGGAAATCAAAGAGCTTTTATTAAAATCCAAGAAGGGTGTGATTTTGAGTGTAGCTACTGTATTATCCCCTATGTTAGAGGGGCTTCTAGAAGTATAAAAGAAAAAACAATTACAGAACAAATTCAGTTACTTACAGACAAAGGATTTAGTGAATTTATTTTAACTGGTACCAATACAGGAAGCTATGGATTTAATAGTAGCACTTCTTTGGCAAAATTGATTCATAAGATCTCTAAGATCTCTGGGGTTAAAAGAATCAGATTAGGAAGCATTGAACCTTTACAAGTAACAGATGAACTTATTGATATTGCTTCTAGTGATATTATGGACAAATATCTTCATATTGCATTACAACACACCTCAGATAAAATGTTACAGCTTATGAAAAGAAGAAATAACTATAGTGATGATTATAAACTACTGACAAAATTAGGAGATCTTGGATTTGCCCTTGGAACTGACTATATTACAGGTTTTCCTGGGGAAAAAATAGAGGATCATAAAGAGGCATATAAAAGATTAGAAGATCTTCCACTGACTCATATTCATGGTTTTAGCTACTCAAAAAGAGATGGTACAGAGTCTTCTAAGCTAAAAGAAGATGTTCCTGGAAATGAAGCAAGAAGAAGATTAAAAGAAATCACAGATCTTATTGATGATAAAAATAGAATTTTTAAAGAAAAAAACAAACAGCCTTTAAAGGTGTTAATCGAAAAAAGTGAGAAAATCGAACAGGGCTATATCAATTCAGGACTGGACCAATTCTTTAATAGGGTTAGTTTTTGTGATATAAGTGACTTCTATGGACAGTGGCACACAGTAGAAAACTACAATATTTCTTAAGGTTTCAAGACTTATAATTATCCCTATGGAGAGATATTTAGACGTTAAAAAAAATATACTTGTTGCAGATGACAATCCTGTAATGAGAAAAATCATCAAATCACTGATTCAAAAAAAATTTCCTAATTCTATATTTTTTGAAGCCAATGATGGACAAGAGGTATTAGATTTTCTTGAATTTAATGATATTGACTGGGCGTTCCTTGATTGGCATATGCCAGAAATCAATGGTAACGATATTGTTAAAAAGTTAAAAAAAGAGGGAACTTTCCCAGATCTTAAGATTGTTATGGTTACAGCTGAATCTGACAAAACAAATATAATGGAATTACTAAGACTAGAAAGGATTTCAAACTTTATTAGTAAACCGGTAAAAGGAGAAAAAATAGATCTTGTTTTAAAAGGTCTTTTAGAATAATTATCTTTGTTTACAAAGTTCTTTCCAGCTAGATTCTCCTTCTAGCTGTTTACACTTCTCAAAAGTCTCTTTTGACTTATTTCCATTTCCACTTAATGAGTAAAGTTCCCCTAGTCTATAAAGACTTTGAAACCTATCATCTAAATCTAATTCTTGTGTTACTAATGTATCTAAAACATTAATTGCTTTATCATATACTTTTTGTTCTACCCCAGCTTCTGCAAGAGCAAACTCAACAAACGGAGAGAAAACATCTATATTCATAACTCTTTGTTGATTTAAAAGCTTGGTAGCATAGAGATCTACTGTATCGTATTTTTTATCTTTTAAAGCCACTTCAATAATTGTTTTATAAAGATCTAAGATTCTAGCCTCTTTAGGAAAATACTCTTTAATCTCTTTCATCAGTGGAATCAGTTTATCATTTTGACCAATATTACTGTATGCCTTAAAAAGTTTCAAATACATCTCTTTATCAGGTTTATTTTCTAAGGCTTTATCGATTCTACTAATTCTTTGAGCTTGTAGAATGTACTCTAAATAATCTGACTTTTTATAAAGAGCATCTGCTTTTCTTCTTTGCCACTTGATAGAGTCTGCAGGTGAATTAGATTCAATATATTTATTACTTAAATTAACAACAAAATCGTAATCTCCCAACTGAAACCCACAATAACTCATTGTATCATCATAAGATTTTGGAATTAGAATATTATATTTGTAGATAAGATCTATAGAGTTTTTACAATCTTTCCCATCTAAATAGACTTTTACTAACTTTCTTGCTATTCTTCGAACCTCTTCATTTAAGTTAGGAAAAAGTTTTTTATCTAAATTCTCATATGTAGGAAGATAGTCTTTTATCTCATTATGTCTTTTTTCATGAACTAAAATTCCCATCTTTTTATATTTAGCATG
>JAOXRY010000026.1 GCA_025800305.1 Campylobacterales bacterium
TAGCTTTTTACAACAAGAACCAACTACAGTAAGTGGGGCAAAAATCACTTTAACTGGAAAAAAACAGAAAGAATTTAAATATATAACAAAAACAGATAACAATGGATATTTTTCTATAGAGGGAATAAGGCTAGGAGAGTATAGAATAAAGATCAAAAAAGGTAATCTTAGTTTTTTTGGTGATGTAACAATCAGCGGTAGTAATCAACAAAAAAGATTCTATCTTGCTGAAGAAGACAGTCCTAAGTTTCATATTAAGGAAAACTATCTTCCCATCAACACCCTTGAAACCTTAGATCAAAAAATACCTCTTGAAATTGCCAATGGATCTTCAACTGATAAAAAGGTTTGTCTCTCTTTATTTTTTGATAAAGATAAAGTAAAAGATCATCGTTTAGAAAATAGGTGTCTAACAATACAAAGTAGGCAAACAGAGATCTTTCAGCTAGAAATTTTATTTAACAAAAATATCAATAGTCAAAAAAACTTTAACATGGGAATAGGAATTGAATCTGAAGGATTTATATTTAGAGAAGTCGTTCAGTTAGGAGTTAATTACCAATACAATCCTTTAAGATTTAACGGAAAAAATAGTGTAAAAGTTTATATTCTATCTTCAGATGGGAAAATAACACAACTTAATAGAAGAAAAGAGATAGGTTTTGTTGAACAAATTGATGAAGTCTATACTTTAGTTCTGTATTCAAAGAGAAAACTTGATAGGTATGAGGTTGATATAGGATATGATATTAATATCTCCAATAAGCTTTCTATTCGAAAAAGATCTACCCTTCCTTTCTCTTTGAAAAAATCATTAGAAAGCGACTTTGGTTATTTAAAAGAGTATAAGTTTCGATCTATGGAAAGTGTCTTTTTAAATGAAGATGATGGAACTTACCAAAAAGCATTGAATGACAATACAATTATTTCCAGTAAGTTATATGATGAAACATTAGCGACTATCTCTTTAAAAGATGGACTTCTAACAATTTCACCAAGAAAGAATAAAAGTGGTTCCTCTGTTATATCTTTTTTTGCTATTGATGATGAGGGAAAATATAAAATAAAAAAAGAGCTCTATCTTAATATTCTTGAGAGAAATGACAAACCTGTAATTATGTTTGAACCTAAAAAAGAAGTGAAAGAAGGGG
>JAOXRY010000035.1 GCA_025800305.1 Campylobacterales bacterium
CTTTGCTTTACACTTAGCACACTCAATATAAGCTGTTTCAGGGTCATCATTTTCCCATTTAACCATATCCCAAATAATTTCTTGATATTGATTACAGAAATAACAGGGAACCTCACACACATGGCGTTTAGATGTTTCGTACCCCTTTGAAATCGCACATTTTCCCATAACAGTAGGGGAAGAAGATGAGAAAAAAAATGTTTTCGACGATCCTTTATATGCAGCCTGACGCTTTTTGGCTACTGCTGTTGGATCTCCTTCGGTCCCTACATCTTCAGCGCATCGGCTATGTTCATCTATAAATAGATCTGGTACAGAGTTTCCCGCAAGATCCGAGGGAACATTGCAACCAGCAAATTTAAGGCTACCTGAACCCGAGCTACCACTATAAGTCTTGAAATAGATAGTATTTTCGTTTTTCTTTCCCTTTTTATCAAAGAGCTTTTTTATAATGTCGTTCTTTTCTATCATTGGATTGATTCTTTTTTTTACAACATCATCCTTTATAGCCTCTTTTGTAGGGTAGCATATAAGAGCATTTCCTGGATTATTAACTATTTTATAAAAATTTATATTATAGATAATTTCGCTTTTTCCGACTTGAGAAGCCATTTTACAATAGACTTCCCTAACTTCAGGATCATTATATAAATCCTGTATAAATGCTTGATATGGTGCAAATTTAGAGTTGTAATACCCCTCGATTGGAGAGCCTTCAGGCATAACCCTATTTTTTTCACAAAACTCTGTAACAGACATCTTTTTTCTTGGTTTAAGAGAAGAAAAGGAATCTACTACCAGCTTTTTCAAAGCATCCGACAATTAAGCATCTCCCTTTTTAGACTTAGCCACCTTTTTAGACACCTTCTTTTTAGATAGCTTCTTTTTCTCTCGCTTGGCCTTCTTCTCTTCCTCTTCTTTTTGTAAAAGTGCCTTCCTCTCTTCTTCCACCCTTTTTCTCGATTCTTCAAACTCCCTACTAGGAAGATCCACATTTAAACTTTCAAAGGTTGTGCGACTTAAATTTTCAAGGAACTTTCGATTATATTCTTTTATAATCTCTTTATTTTTAATCACATCTTTTTCAAGTGTCACAGGCCCACAGATAGAGTTAGCCATAAGCTCATGGTGTTTTTTTAAATAAGCAAATATTGAATTAAACACCTCTTTTACATCCTCGATATAAAGATACTGACCTGATTTGATAAGAACTTCTAACTCGGTCTTGTCGGCTTTAGCCCTAGTAAGTCGTTCGGATTCAAATTTTTCACCCTTACTCTTCGCTG
>JAOXRY010000302.1 GCA_025800305.1 Campylobacterales bacterium
GCAAAACTTGGTGGTCAATCAGGTGGTCTTATTCCAGCTGCATTTAATACAATCACTACAGATGGTGGAAGTGTTATTGAACAACTTTATCCTTATGGTGTTGGTCTAACAGTTGCTCTTCTTTTTGCATGGATTCTTGGGTTTGGTGCTACATTAGCTGAACCTGCTCTAAATGCTTTAGGTATGACAGTTCAAAACTTAACTCAAGGTGTTTTCAAAAAATCAACTTTAATGTATGCTGTATCATTTGGTGTTGGTTCTGGTATTGCGATTGGTATTGCAAAAATCATTTTTGATATTCCACTGGGATATCTACTACTACCTTTTTATGCTATTGCTGTTATCTTTACATACTTCTCAACAGAAGAGTTTGTAAATATCGCTTGGGATAGTGCTGGTGTTACAACAGGTCCAATTACAGTTCCATTAGTTCTAGCAATGGGTCTTGGTTTTGGTAATGCACTTGGTGCAAGTGATGGTTTTGGAATCCTTTCAATGGCATCAATCGGACCAATTATTTGTGTATTAGGTACTGGTCTATATGTAAATTATAAAAGTAAAAAAGCTGATGAAGCAGAAGCTGCTGAGGCTGCAAGAAAACAATTAGAAAACGAGGGAGTTTTAAATGTCTAAGCAAAGAAATATAACGATTTTAACAGATGTAGAGCAAATTATTTGTATTGTTCAAAAAGGAAATGCAGATAAAGTTGTAAAAGCAGCTTTTGAAGCAGGTGCGCACGGTGCAACAATCAACTACGCACAAGGTAGTGGTGTTAGAGAAAAGCTTGGAGCTCTTAGTGTTGCTGTTGAAGCAGAAAAAGAAATTATTACAATGATTGTATCTTCTGAACAACTAAACAGAGTTTTTGATGCTATGTATCTTGCTGGTAATCTTGACGCTCCTGGTATGGGATTCATCTACGCAACAAAAGTTGAAAAAGCTGCAACATTTATTCCTCACGAAGTTCTTAAAAAACTAGGATTGGAACAAGAATCATGAGTGTAGAAGAAGAAACTTGCCACGTAGGTAGCAGTGGTTATAAACTAATCACTCTTGTAATTCCTGGTCATAAATCTTTAGAGATCTTAGATGGTTTAGTAAAAGAGAAATTTATTACCACAGGAAATAAAACAAATGCAAGAGGTATGAGTGCAAATGTTGAATCTGGTGATACAGAGATGGAAGTTTTAACTGTTGTTGTTGATGGTGATTTAGCAGAAGATACTTTTAACTACCTTTATAATAAAGCAGAACTACATGAACCACATAGTGGAATTATCTATCAAACTGCTTTAACTAAAATTACTGAATATACATTGTAGACATTCTTTCTGAGCCAAGCTCAGAAAGAACTCTGAACCAGAGGGCTCTCGCACCCTTGGTGCTCTGAAAGGAATGAAGCTAAAGAGCTTCATTCTCTTTTGCTTTTTCTTTTTTTACTAACTGATTAAATTTTAATCACTAAATCTATTTTTTATATCTTTTCTTCTGTTACTATGGTCATAAATTAAACTATTTAGGAGTTTCTTTATGGAAAACTTAACAGATGTTGCCTATATATTAGACACATTCTTTGCTCTTTTTGCAATGGTGCTTATAATTTTTATGGTACCTGGATTTGCAATGTTAGAGGCTGGTCTTGTAAGAAGTAAAAACGTTTCTGCTGTTCTTACTGTTAATACAATGATTTATGCTTTTGCTTCACTTGGATTTTTACTAGTTGGCTACTCGTTAGCTTTTGGAAGCTGGGAAAATGACTCTATGAGTAGATGGGCAGCTTTTTTATTTCAGATGGCTTTTGTTGGAAAAGTTGTAAATATTATGAGTGGTGGTGTTAGTGAAAGGGTTAGAGTTCTTCCTTTAACCATTTTTGGAATTATTATGTCTGCAACAATTTATCCGTTGATAGTTAACTGGAATTGGGGAGCTGACATGCTTGAAGGAACACTACTAGATCTGAATATGTATGACCTTGCAGGGTCAACTGTTATTCACTCTACTGGTGGCTGGGCACTTCTTGCAGCTATATTAATTATGGGTGCTAGAAAAGGAAAATACACAAAAGATGGAAGAGTAAGAGCAATTCCAGCTTCTAATATTCCCCTTGTAACTTTAGGTGCTTTTCTTCTTTGGATTGGTTGGTTTGGTTTCAATGGTGGAAGTGTTGGATCTATTAGTTCAAAAGAGAGTGCTGACGCCGTTGCTTTAACAATATTAAATACAAATACAGCAGGTCTAGTAGGAGCTGCTACTGTTGCTGCTTTAGAGTATTTAAAATACAAAAGATTTGATTTAACAATGATTCTAAATGGTGCATTAGGTGGTCTTGTTGCTGTAACAGCTGGTCCAGATCTTTATAACATTTATCAGCCAATGATTATTGGTGCTGTTGGTGGGGCATTGGTTTTTTATGGTGTTCCATTTTTTGATAAGTTAAAATTAGATGATCCTGTTGGTGCACTTTCTGTTCACCTTGTGAATGGTATTTGGGGAACATTAGCTGTTGGTATCTTTGCTTCAAACCCAAGTGAAGGGATTACTCTTCTTGGTCAAATTAAAGGTATTGTTATTGTTGGTCTCTTTGCTTTTGTAACCTCTTATATTGTATTATTTGTCATAAATAAAATCACCCCTTTAAGAGTGAATGAAGAAGATGAGTATGAAGGTCTTGATATCAGTGAATGTGGTATTGAGAGTTATCCAGAGTTTGTAAATAGATAGAAAAAGGACGTATAATGAAAAAAATAGAAGCGATTATTAAACCATTTAAACTAGAAGATGTAAAGGATGCTCTGGCTGACATTGAAATCAGTGGTATGACAGTATCGGAAGTAAAAGGACATGGTAGGCAGCAAGGTCATACAGAACTTTATAGAGGTGCTGAGTATGTTGTTGATTTCATTCCTAAATTAAAAATTGAACTGGCAGTTGCTGAAGATATGGTTGATGAAGTTGTATCTAAAATTGCCCAAAGTGCAAAAACTGGAAAAATTGGTGATGGAAAGATCTTTGTTTCATCTTTAGAAAAAGTAGTAAGAATTAGAACTGGTGAAGAAGGAAACGAAGCCCTGTAGCCAATTTAGGTGTTAGAGACTTCTAACACCTTTATTTAAATGTGATATTTATTTAACAAAAAGTTTTCACTATCACTAAAAAATCATATTTTTTTGCTATTATTTTTCAAATTATTTTAAATTAGGTTTTATAATTTATGTCTAAAGTTTTGATTGTTGACGATAGTAGTATGATTCGTAAGCTTGTAAAAAAAAGCTTTGCCACTATTGATATACAAGGTGATGATATCTGCGAAGCTGGAGATGGCAATGAAGCTATCGAACAGATGATGTTAGCAGAAGACAACCTCTCTTTAATTATTACTGATATAAATATGCCAGGAATGAATGGTATTGACTTTGTCAAGATGGTTCGAAAAAATCCTGAGTATGCTTCTTGTCACATTATTGTTCTCTCTTCTGTAATCAATGATGAAACAGTTAGTAGTTTTGGAGACTTTAGAGTTGATAATTTTTTAAAAAAGCCTTTTAATCAAGATAACTTTGAAAAGATAATCGTTCCTGCTTTAATGGGTGGAGAAATTATTAAATCATTGGAAGAGCTTTTTGATAAATATTTAAAAGATATAGACACAAAGTCCAATAATATAACTTTTAATGAAGAATTTGTAAAAAAGTGCTATAGTGAAGCTGAGGCTGGTATTGATATTGAAGAGACTTTAGAGACTATTGTTACTAAAAAATTAAGATTAACCCCAAAAGATACAATTCACATAACAGATAGTCAAATTACAGTAGAAAGATTTGTGGATTTAGAAAGACTAAAAAGAGCTACAGTCAAAAAATTCCAAACTACCCATATGAAAAACAGTAGTGAAGAGGTCTTTGTCAAAACTCTAATGAAGAAAATTTTAGATAAAGAAATTGATTTTAGAACTATATCAGGAGAAGATTTTCTTTTAGAAAAAAACAATATTATAGACAATGCAATAACCACAATTGTGCAAAATAGTTATAAAGCAAATGAAGACGAAGCTAAAATTTTCACTAAATATCTCGTGGAAAAACATAATAAGCTAATATATAAACTTATCTGCGAAAACGTTATTAATTGGCTTGGACGTAATAATCAAGCAGTTGTTAAGTTTATAAATAATTACAGTGGTGGAATTAAACAAATAGGAAAAATGAAATATCAAATTCCTATAATTGTAGATAGAGGTGGAAAAAGAATTCAAACCAATGACATTCTTGTCATCGCCAAAAGGGTTGTTCAGCTTAATGTTGCCATAGATAAATCATCAGATTCTTTAAAAGAGATAAAAGAGGATATAGAAGCATTAAAGGCTGTTTTAGAAGAAGATAGAAAAGAGTTATCCTACCTTTTAAGCACTACAAAAGTTGAAGATAAAAAAGCAATTGATGAAGCTAAAAAAAAGGTTGGTATAGGTGAACAAGAGATAGAATCTCTGGAAAAAGCTGTAAAAGCACAAGAGAGAACAGGAAAACCATACCTTGAACAGTTTTCAAAAATAAAATCCAAATATAATGAACTTATAACCAGTGTAGCCAATGCACTAAGTAGTGAAGTTGTTATTACAGATAAAGGAAGATGGTACCAACAAGATTTTATAACAGATGTAAAAGTTATTGATGATGCTACAGCCAAAAAACTTCTTAAAAATAATCTAGATATGAATGTAAAACATGCACTTGATAATGGTCATATTTTTGATTTTGTTATCCTCAATAAGTCAAATGACAAAAACAAAACATCTCCAATGAGGGAGATCTTACAAATAGTTTTTCAAGAGAGTAAGTATAAAACTCAATATAATTTTAATTATATGGACACGTATGACAACTTTAAATTAGCTAATTTTGTAACTCCTGTTAGAGAAGAGTTAGAGAAAAAATTTAATGATTTTATAGAGTTTTCATACTCTGAAAATCCTAAAAAAAGTAAAAGTATTCTTTCTGTTCCAACAAATAAAAATAAAATAAATAAGATTGCAAAAGATCTTGTTATAAAGTATAAAAACTATATTGCTGAACTTGTTGCAGATAGTTTTATGGAAGCAATTTCAAAGCAATCAGCAGAACAAATAGAGAAACCAGATAATAAAGTCTCTGCTCTACTTGAAGGAGCTATCAAAGGATCTGATGCCCATCCATCTATTCTTCTTTCTCCTGAAAATACACAAGCAGCAAACAGTCTACAGCCTGTTTGGATGAGAATTAAACAAGCACAAAAATCAAGAGATAACATATATCTAAAAGCTGAAAGTGAATACAGATCTTGTTTAGCAAAAGAAGAAGGTTTTCAACTAAGTTTGGATGCCCTAGATAAGGCTTCTAAGCTTTCTATGAACGATATAGAACCATGGACTTTTGAAAAATTAAGAGACTACACTATCAATTATGAAGATGAGTGTAAAGAGGAAAAAAGATTATTACAGTATGTTCCTTCTGGTGAACTAACAGATACATTAAGAGCAAGAGCAGAAAAAGGAAAATTAGCAGCAACCAGTGATATTGCAAAAGAGGAGTATGATAGAACTTACAAATTCATGGAACTTCTTCACGCCAACAACACCGCAAAAACCCTTGACTACAAAAAAGAAGAGCTTACTACCAATAGAGATAAGGCTCATCAACTTACTCAAAAATATTATAAAACATATAAAACAGAACAAGAGAAAAAAGTTAGTGATTATGATGAAGATCTAACAATCATCTACAGATCTGTAATTTATAACGTACTTCTAACAGCGTAGATGACAGAACAGATAAAGTGGTTTGAAAACCGCTCTTTTTCCCCTAATGAGATAATTAAGGTAGAAGATAGTGAACCTGTTGATTATAAAAGCTGGATAGATCTGTGTGGTGTTTTTCATCTTAAAATGCTGACACCAGAAAAGATTAATGAAAAGAAAATTCTTCTAAAATTTCAAAAACTAGATCTAGAAAGCTCTTTTCATAAAGACAAACAAGACTCAGAAAAGTATGGAACCCAAAGCCAGTTTTTTACTATCAATAAAAAAGAGAAATTTAGCTTTCTTTATCACTATCAAAAAGCATTAGAGTTTATCAATATTAAAGACAAAAGACAGATTTTAAATCTAGGAATAAATAAAGGGGATGAGTTTGAAATCATTAAAGATCTTGTCTCTTTAGAAGATAAAGAACTAGTTGGTATTGACTATTCCGAAAGTATTATTAATTATGCAAAAGAAAACATTCAAGATAGAAACATAGAATTCATCTGCCACGATATCAATAAACTTTCAGATCTAAACCTTCCAAAATCAGACCTCATCATCTCCATAGGAACTCTTCAAAGTTCCAACCTTAACTTCAAAGAGGTTTTTATGGATCTTTATCAAAACCATTTGGAAAAAGATGGCGCGATTATTCTTGGGTTTCCTAACTGTAGATGGATTGACTCTGAGATGATTTATGGAGCAAAAGCTCCTAACTACCCTTTTTCTGAAATGAGTTTAGTTATTAAAGATATCTATTTTTCTAAGAAATATCTCCAACAAAAGAAATATAGAGTAACAGTTACAGGAAAAGACTATCTCTTTCTAACTGCTAGGAAAATTGGCTTGTAAAAAAGCGTTTAAAGAGTTGGAAAACTTCTCTCCATCTTTCGAGTTAAAAGGAGGTGGTCCTTTTGTCATCTCTCCTGTATCTCTTATCTTTTCCATTAAAGCTCTCATTGCCAGATATTGTTTGATATTGTCTTTTGTATAGGCTTCACCTCGGTGATCTATAGGGTATCCATTTTTTTTTAAAACTCTATCTGCCAAAGGAATATCAGCTGTAATGACTAAATCACCCTCCTCTACCATCTGGACAATATGATTATCAGCTTCATCAGCTCCTAATTCAACGATGATATCTTTGATATGGTTAGATCTCCCAATGGTGATTTTCTTATTTGCCACCACAGTTGTATCAAGTTTATACTTCTCTATAGCTCTTAAAATAATAGGTTTTAAAAGATTTGGAAAAGCATCTCCATCAATATAGAGCTTTAACATACTTCTTTAACTCTTCCTACATTACCATCTGTAAGCCTGACCTTTATACCATGAGGGTGAGTTGGAGAATTTGTCAAAATATCTTTCACAACACCCTCTGTCAAATTCCCACTTCTTTGGTCTTGTTTTAAAACAATTTTTACTTTTAGTCCTGCTCTTATATCAGCTCTTTTCTTTCCATCCATTTAGACTTCCTTCACAACTAAGATATAGCCATAGTAAGCTTTAAAGAGGTGAGATTTAATAAAATATTTTTGAAGGACTAGTCAGAGCTAATTCAAAAAAATATTCTGTTAAAGATTGCCTCTTTAAAGCTTACCCATAGGGCTTTTCAGATTTGCCCACCTGACTGCGTTAGTTTAATTTGAATTAGCTTTACTAGTCCTACATTAAACTGCCTTGCAGATGAGCAAATCTGAAGAGCTATGACTATATCTTAGTTGTGAAGGAAGTCTAATACTCCACTTCTAAAGTTAATTCATATAGCCACTGTTGTAATGGAAAAAGATCTTCATAGATCTTATAAGCTCTATCAACAATATCTAAAGAGAAAAACTCGTTATTAGGCTTGATTGATTTAGCTCCATGGATTGTGTTAAACAAAGAGAGATAACTGTAGCTGTCATCTTTGGAAAAGCCTTTTGGGTATCTCTTATAGTGAGATTCTGAGGTCTCATAACCTTTGGCTTTTATATCTTCTAAAATATTATGAAGTCTTTCTCTATTTTTTTCATCTTTGATATGCTCTCTATACGCCTTTAAAAGCTGACAATGAAAAGTTCTAACACCAACAGCAATAAAGACCTCTTCTGGGCTAAATTGAAAATAAAAAGAAGAACTTTCTGTTCTTTTTTGAACTCCTTGCCAAAAGACAATTCCAATCTTTGTTTTCATTGGAGTTTTATCTTTTGAAAACCTTGTATCTCTATAGATTCTAAAGAGACTTCCATTAATTTTAGGCTGAGCTTTTATAAAAGGTACAAGAGCTTGTAGGTGTTCTCCCATCTCCACAACAAAAGATCTACAAGGCTCTAATATAACTTCTTGGTATCTACTTTTATTCTCTTCAAACCAAACTTTATTATTGTTCTGTTTTATCTCTTGTAAAAATTTAAAACTATCTTTGTGAAAACCTCTAAATTCCATTACTTACTCCAATATAGTTGCCTTATTATATACTTCTGCCCATGAATAAAAAATACATACTTTTTGATAACGACGGTGTCTTGGTAGAAACAGAGATGTGGTACTATGAAGCCAATGTAAAAACATTAAAAGATCTAGGATATGACCTTCCTTTTGACACATACATGAGAATGATGGCAGAAGGACGTACAACTTGGGAACAACCTATTAATGATGGTTATACTCCAGAAGAGATCTTAAAATTTCGAGCAATTAGAGATGACTACTACCAAGAGTTTCTCAAAACAAAAGATATCGAGATTGAAGGTATTGAGGAGATCTTAAAAGAGCTTTCTAAAAACTATAAGATGGGAATCGTCACCACATCAAGAAGAGTTGATTTTGAAATTATTCATAATCCAAGAAATATTGTTCAGTATATGGATTTTGTTCTTTGTGAAGAGGACTACCCAAGAGCCAAGCCTTTTCCAGATCCATACCTAAAAGGTCTAGATCTCTTTGGTGGAGAAAAGCACGAAGCAATAGTTATAGAAGATAGTGAGAGAGGTCTAACATCAGCCTATAGAGCAGAGATTGACTGTGTAATTGTTCACAACGAATTTACAAAAACCCACGACTTTTCAAAAGCAACTTATAAAATTCAAAAACTTTCAGATCTTATAAACTTATTGAAATAATTTTTCAAAAGACTTGACAAAAGATAAAATTTCCAATAATATATCGTACACGATTTAATCATACACGATAAGGAGAAAATATGGAACCTTCCATAAAAACAGGATATATAGCTAAATTTTTTAAAATAGTATTAGGTGGATTTTTAACATACGCAGGTGCAGGACACCTGCTTTGGTCAAGACAGGAGTTCTTAGCACAAGTTCCTACTTGGTTACCATTAGAGCCAGACTTTGTTGTTGTCTCTTCTGGTGTTGTTGAGATTGTATTAGGTCTATCTCTTATATTTTTAACAAGATATCAGTCATACGTCGGTTGGGTAGTAGCAACTTTTTTTGTTCTTATATTCCCAGGAAACATCAATCAATATATCAATGGTATTAACGCTTTTGGTTTAGATAGTGATAGTGCAAGATTAACAAGGCTTTATTTTCAACCACTTTTAATTCTTTGGGCACTTTGGTCAACAGGAGCTTGGAGAGCATATAAAAGAAAAAAGAATAATGGGAAAAGCATTTATGATTTTTCTTTAAAAACTCTTTCTGGTCAAGAACAAAACCTCAGTGACTATAAAGGAAAAGTTATCCTTGCTGTAAATACAGCTAGTAAATGTGGACTAACTCCACAATATGAAGGATTAGAGGAACTTCACAAAAAATATAAAGACAGAGGTTTAGTTATTTTAGGCTTTCCTTGTAATCAGTTTATGAATCAAGAGCCAGGAGATGAAAAGTCTATTTCTGAAAATTGTCTTATCAACTACGGTGTTAGTTTTCAGATGTTTGAAAAAATAAATGTAAATGGTAAAGATGGACACCCACTTTATAAGTATCTAAAAAATCACCTTGGTGGTCTATTTTGTGACAGTATCAAATGGAACTTTACAAAATTTTTAGTTGACAAAGATGGAAATCCTGTAGAGAGATTTGCTCCTAGCACGGCTCCTAAAAAACTAGAAAAACAGATAGAAAAACTTTTAGGATAGTCCTATCATTAGTATCCTTTTGTTAAAATTATCTTTTACACAAAAGGATACTTGATGGCATATGAACAGCTTAAACTTGATAATCAAATCTGCTTTCCAGTCTATGCTTCATCAAGACTTATTATCAATCAATATCAACCTTATTTAGATAAATTAGGAATTACATATCCTCAATACTTAGTACTTCTTGTTCTATGGGAAAAAGATCACCTAACTGTAAATGAAATAGGTGAAAGGCTGATTCTAAAATCAAACACAATTACCCCACTTCTTAAAAGAATGGAAGGATTAGATCTCATCTCTAGATCTAGAGATAAAAACGATGAGAGAAAAGTCATCATCAAATTAACAAAAAAAGCAAAAGAGATGGAAAAAGATGCAAGTCTTATTCCTGAAACTTTAGTCACAGGAGAAATAGCAAAAGGGGTGAGTTTTCAAGAGATGATGGAACTAAAAAAACTTCTTAATAAAGTTATTACTCTTCTTTCATAATTAATAATTCATTAACATTAAAAGACTATACTTTTCATAAGATCTCAATAAAAGGAGATATTATGAACCTAATTAAAAAACCTTCTTGGCATATCGACGAAAAAGAAGTAACAGACGAAAGGCTTTTCAATAATAGACGGAATTTTCTAAAACTTGGAACTGCCGCTCTTGTTGCCAATACAGCAGTATTAGTTCTTATGGCAAAAGAGAGATACCCTACTCCTGATTTTAAATATTTAAAAGATCCAAATCCTGAAAACCTAGATCTTAATACATGGAAACAGATTACAACTTATAACAATTTTTATGAGTTTTCAACTGATAAAGACTATGTTTTAGAACTGGTTGATAAATTTAATCCTGATCCTTGGAAGGTAGAAGTCTCTGGTCTTATTGACAAACCTTTCACCTTAGATCTAGATGACATCTACAAATTCCAGCAAGAAGAGAGAATCTATAGATTTAGATGTGTAGAAGGATGGTCTATGGTTGTTCCTTGGATTGGGTTTCCTCTAAAAACCCTCATCAAAAAAGCCAACCCATCAAGGAAAGCAAAATACATTAGATTTGAAACCCTCTACGATCCAAAACAGTTTCCAAACCAAGCCAGTAGATTCCCTACAATAGAATATCCTTACGTAGAAGGTCTAAGACTTGATGAAGCAATGAATAATCTGACTTTAATGGCAACAGGACTATACGGCAAAAAAATGCCAAAACAAAACGGAGCTCCACTAAGGCTAATCGTTCCATGGAAATATGGTTTCAAAAGTATCAAATCAATAGTCAAAATAGAGTTTACAGAGAAAGAACCGCTAAATACATGGCAAAAAACCACACCAAATGAGTATGGTTTCTACGCCAACGTAAACCCAAAAGTTGACCATCCAAGATGGAGCCAAAAAAGAGAAAGAGTCCTTGGAAGACTAAGGAAACAAAAAACAAGACTTTTCAACGGATATGAAGAAGAGGTAGCACACCTTTACAAAGGAATGGACTTAAGGAAATATTATTGAAAAATCTTTTTCTAATAGTTCTTCTCTTCCTACCTTTTTTCTACATGGTCTATGGGTTTTACTACCAAGATCTCATAGACCCAATTAAATACTTCTATACAATCTCTGGCTATACAGCTCTGATACTTCTTTTTGCAACAACTTCAATATCTCTTATTAAATCTAAAATCAATCTAATGAAGTATAGAAAAATAGTTGGATTATCAAGCTTTTTTTACTCTTTAGTACATTTAATAAACTTCATTATTTTAGATATGGAACTAGATCTAATGTTTGCACTGGAAGAAACATTTGACAAACCTTTTATCTATCTTGGAATGATTGGTTTTATTCTTCTGCTTTTTATGGCTATCACTTCCACAAAAAGGCTATTTAAAAAGTTTGTGAAGTACCATAAAGTTATCTATATTGCTTTAGCTCTAACGACAATTCATTTTGTTATGGCTCAAAAGGCTCTTACTATAGCCCTATGGGGATTTATAATCTTGATTGGAATTATTGGTGGATTAAAGATTAAATACTACACATCTTTAAACTGATCACGGATTTTTAAGAACTTTTCCAAATTATTTAAGAAAAGATCTACAACATGAGGATCAAAATGTCTAGCTTTTTGTTCAGTAATATGAGCAACAATTATTGGAAGTTCCCATGCTTTTTTATAGCACCTATTACTACCTAATGCATCAAAAACATCTGCTAAAGCTGTAATTCTTCCATAGATATGGATATCATCTCCAGATTTTTTATTTGGATATCCTGTTCCATCAAATTTTTCATGGTGTTCATAAGAGATTATTGCTGCTGCTTTCATAATTGGTCTATCAGAAGATTTCAGCATCTCATAGCCTAAAGCAGCGTGGGTTTGCATAACTCTAAACTCATCTTCAGTTAACTTGCCTGGCTTATTTAAAATCCTATCTGGGATAGCTATTTTTCCGATATCGTGCATAGGAGATGCGTAATAGAGAAGTTCACACTCTTCTTTGCTTAGTCCATAAAGTTGTGCCAACAATAAAGAGTATTTAGCAACTCGTCTAACGTGATTTCCTGTCTCTTTGCTTCTACTTTCTCCAATTTCTCCCATTGTAGAGATTACATCTTTTTGAGTCTCTATAATTTCTCTGTTTAGATTGATGATTTCTGAAATATCTGTTCTAATTCCAAAGTATTCTATAATCTCATCATCAACATTTTTAATTGGAATTACAGTTGCATTGGTATGATAGATTGTCTTATCTTTTGCCTGACCACTTATCTGTCCACTCCAGACTTTACCACTATTGATTGTTTTCCACATATCTTGAAAAACTTCCTTAGGAACATTAGGATCTCTTACAACATTATGAGAGTGTCCAATAATTTCATCCTCACCAAATTTTGATATTTTGTAAAAAGAGTCATTGGCATAAGTTACAACTCCGTCTAGATCTGTTTTTGTTACAATGGTAGTTGTATCTATAGCAAACTTGTACTGCTCAAGAAGCTTTACATTTGCTTGTATTTCCTTTGTTTTCTCTTCAACTAGAAATTCAAGATTGTTTTTATGTTCCTCTAATTCATAGTAAAGACGATGGATAGAGGTTGCCATTTTATTAAAACCTTTAGCTAAGGTTCCTAATTCATCTTTCGATTGGATTGTAATTGTATAGTCTTGTGTAAAGTCATGATCTTTTAGAAGATGTAAAAACTTTACAAAACCTTTTTGAACCTTATAAATAGGTTCTGTTATTTTTCTACTGATTAAAATTGAATAAAAGATAATAACAATAACACCTATCACACCTAGTAAAATTGTGAGAGATTTAGCAATTTCTATCTCTTTTGTAAAACTATCAACTGAAGTATCAAATGAGTTTTCTGCATAGGTCACAAGATTATCCAGCTCTTTCATCATGACTATAGAGAGGTCTTCCATTCCGTAGATTGCATCTACTCTATCCTCTCCATCAAGTTCATAGTCTTCTAAAACCGACATTCCAAGATTGAAAAAGACTTTATATCTAAACTTGGAATTTTCTAAAAACTCCAATAGTTTTTTATTTTCTATATTTTTTCCAAGTTTTACAAGCTGATCAAATTGATGAAGAATCTTTTCTTTTGTCTCTAAAAGAAGCTTTTTATCTCCCTCTTCGTATAAAGATAACTTTAAAAGTAGAGAAGCATGAGACTCTATTATCTCTCTTTGTAGATCTTTTGTTGCCCTAAGAATCACCATCTCATTTTGTTTTAAATGGTGAAGTTGTTGTTCTGTTTGTTGTAAAAAATCAAAAAACTTATAGGTTAAAAAAACCATTATTAGAACAGAAAAAAAGACTAGAAGAAATATTTTATATCCAACCTTTAATCTATCTAATAAATCAAAAGACAATACTCTATCCTAAAAACTAAACTGTAATCTAATGTAAGCGTTGGTTAGCTTATCAATGGTTGAAGCTTTTTCTCCACTTGTTAGGCTAGAGATTTCTTTTCCTACGTATCTATCTGAGCTATCTGTATATTTATAATCAATATTTACAAAACCAAAGGTAATATTATTTCCTCCACCAATAGGCTGAATGTAATACAATTCATATGCTTCACCTCTTGTAAGAAGCTTGTAGTTTAGATAACTTGGAGTTAAAACTCCAGAAAGCCAATTTCGTGATCCTTTATTATATTCAAAACCAATTTTAGGTTTGCTTTGTATTGGTAACTGATACCTTGTACCAATCCAATAGCTATTTCCTGTTGTCTCTTTTATCTCTTTACTTAATGCAGTTGCTACAACCTTTTTATCAAAGGCTGTTGGTTTGTAATTACTTTGACTGTACTGAAGAAAAAAATCCATACTGTCTTGAATATTTTTTACTTCTAAAAGATAACTAGAGAGATAAAGATCTCCCAAAGGACCAACATCTTCTCCTAAATTATAATTGTCTGAAACTGCCTGTAACTTTTCAAGATCTTGAGAGGAACCATAGTCTTTTGCAATGGTGTAGGAGTATTGGAAAAAACTATCTTCTATACTAGGAATAGAACTTTCTAGAAAAAAACCAATTCCTAACTGATCTTCGTATTGATTCTTTCTTCCTTTTCCAGAATAGATGTCTACATTTTGTCGTGTAGAGTTTCCTTCAAAATCTGTACTTAACTTCATGTACCCTACTCTTACAGCTGAGTTTGCTACACCTGTTAATTTCTCAAAATTTCCAGAAATAAGCATACCATCCAAAACTGCTTCCATAATTCCTGCTGGATAGTTACTACTTATTTTCCCATCTTTACGAAACTGATTGCTAGGACCATCTGCAGTTGGCATTCTTCCTATAGAAAAAACAAAAGGTAAGTTACTTTCTGGATTGATAAACCAATCTACATAGGCTCTTTCAAAATATAAGGTTGAATCAACAGGAATTCTTCCTTGATAAAGTGCATCATCTTTATATTTATAACCATCTCCATCACCCCAGTCTCCCCAATATTTATACATTGAGACTCTACCTGTAAACTTAAATCTTTCATTTTCCTTAGATTTTAGATTAATCATAGCCTTGGTTGACCACATGTCATCATCAAGATATGACTTTCCATTACCGTAAGTTTTTGTAAAAGAGTCTCTTTGGTTGATAAGATCTACTGTTAGTTCCACTTTATCTGAGTATGAGTGTTTTTCAACATCATCAACCCTCTCTTCTAAATCTTCAAGATCTTCAATTGTATTTTCTAGCTTTTTATTCTCTTTTTCCAAAAGTAGAAGTTTGTCTTCTAATTTTTTGATTCTCTCATCTATTGTATTACCATAAAGAAAAGGTGTTGAAACCATTAAGGTTGTAATTAAAATCTTTTTTAACATTAGATTCCTGCCTTTTCTGGTTGAGCTGAGTCTGCTGCATGATTAATTAAATAGGATTTAAGGTGTTCTTTTTCTACTTCTGTGAGTTTATGTAATTTCAATTTGATTAGCTTTCTTGGTTTTGAAAAAATTCTATTCCACTGTCTTTTAACTTTAGTACCAGCATAAAGATTATACTGTTTGGCAAGTATTTTTCCTGAAGAAGAGCCACTTAAATTTAGACAAAATATAAGTGAAAATATCAATAAATACTTAAACAAAACCATCTCCTTCTTTTAGAAAATCTTTTCTAGAATCAATTCTATCATAGAAATGTATTTGAAATGTCATAATATCACAATTTTTGTAAACCTAATCTTGACAATATAACTTCCTCTTTACCCTTTAAATAGTAAAAAGTTCTATATTAAAATCTTCTGAATTTTCTTCTTTTATTATGCTAATAACAATAATAAGTCATCTTTAAGTCACTTTTCAATCACCTTAAAGTGATAATTAATTGGTTTTTTACTAGAATTCCTTAACGAGGCAAAAAACGCAAATTGTTATCTACAAAGTGTTTATTAAAATTATTAGGTTTGGTTAAATCTTGGAAAAATCATTAACAGAAAAGCTACTTGACAAAGAAGTTGAAGCCATTGAAATAGATGTCCCTATGGATGGATGTGTCCAGACTTTTTTTGAAAACTTTAAAAAAGACTACGAAAAATACATAGCTTATGAAGAACAACCAAAGAAGATTGACTACTTTCTTATTAAAAAGTTTCTTTATACTGCATACAATAATCTAAAGGACATTGATTTTAGCCTTAACACCTCAACAATTATTGAGCTAGAAAAAAAGATCCAAACCGTTGAAAAATCCTATAATCGTTTCTCTTTTGAGTTAAATAAATCTTACGAACTTCAATATAATGAAATATTTCTACAGAAGCAAAATGGATACAAAGAGGTTCTTTCTGCTACCTCTAAAAGAAAAAAAACTTCAGAAATGTACAAGGCAAAAGCCAAATCATTAGAAGAAGGAATTAAAAAATTAAAAGAAAAAGCTAAAAAATATAAAAAAGATAGCGACGAGTATAAAAAAATTATTCTAACTTACAAAAAATACAATACACAATATACAGATCTTATCCATAAAGCAGCAACACTGAAAGAAGAAGCTGTATTTCTCTATCAATTTATCAAAATTTTTAAAGAGACACATCTTCCCCCTTTTAAGGAGATCTTTCTAGGAAAAGGTGACGATACAAAAACCCACTATGTGGAAATTTTAAATAGTTTGGGTTTTCTCTTTGATAAAGAACTATGGAAAGAAGCAAAACACTCAAAAGAAGTAAAAAGCTATTTCAAAAGAGCCAATGTTATTGGAAAACTTTCCAGTGCTACATATTTAAAATACTATTTAAAAACAATTGACAAGTCTAAAAATGATGAAAAAATCAAAAGGCTTTTTGAATACATTGAAAACCTTGATATCCAAAGGATCTCTTTGTTTTCAACGGCAAAAGATTCACTGGAAGATATTGCCTTATATCTTGAACAAGAAGACTCCTTTGAAATTGGACCTTCAACCACAATAGAGCAATTTAAAAAAGACAATACAGAAAGAAAAATAGATCTTTTGATTGTTGATTACAGTGACACAAAGGTTATAAAAGAGCTTCTTTTGGAGAAAAAACCAAGAACAGCTATCTTAGTCCTACTGAAAAAACCATCTTTTGAAATAATAGATAATCTAGGAAAGAATGGTATTGATAATATGTTTATCTATACAGAAAACAACAGTGAGTTTTTAGAAAAGATTGAAGGCTGTTTGTCATGAATGAAACTTTAGAACTTCAGTTTTATATATTTTTTTGGGAATCTTTTAATAAATGTGAAAATATAGAAGATTTTAGATCTAAAGTTCAAGAAAGATACTTAGATCTTGAGTATGAAGAGAGGTTGTTTTTTGCATCAATATTGAAGAAATTTTATAACTATCACAATATCCAATTAGAAACAACAGAAAATAATCTTTTCTATAGTGAATCACTTACAAACACAAAAGAGAATCTTTATAATGACACCCTTTTAAAAATTATAAAAAACAATAAGATAGTGCTGATAGATGATGAGGAAGATAAAGATCTTAGATATATAGTAGAGAGAAATTTTCAAGTTCTAAAAAATCAGCTAGAAGCTATCCCTTTAAAAGAGAGAGACAAAGAGGAGATGTTAAAAGAGTCTCTAAGTAAAGCATTCTCTTTCTCTGTCAAAAATTACATTATAGAGATGGAAGAATCAAAAATTTCCATAAAACACTCTCCCCATAAATCTCCTTTAGAATTGGATATGGAGCATATTTATAGTCAACAAAGTCCAGACTACTATAGTAGATTAATAGATGGGGTTGTAGTCAAAGTTTTACAAGGAGAAATTAACTTTCACATGATAGACAATATCTATTTTCATCAAAACTATGTAGAGTTTTTCAAAGAATACATTAAAAAAGAGATTAAAGACGATGAAAATATCAAGTCAGATCTTTTAAATCATTTTGCCAACTATCTTTTTAATAAATATAAAGACACTATCCACGGAAAAATCATTGATAAAATCTTAGCCTTAGTTGTTGATAAACACTCAAATGTATCAAAGTTTATTAACTTCTATAATGGACAACCAACAAAAATCGAAGATCTAACAGTTCAAAAACCTAAACTTGAAAGCCAAGGTAAACTTTGGACTTACAATGCTGTTTTAGAAGCTCTTCAAAAAATAGAAAACTTTAAAGATGAAAGTGGAGTTGATTTTGAAAGAAACAGTAGAATTATCAAAAAGATGGAAGAGAGACTAGCCAAACTAGTTGAAAAAAGAGATAGAATGACAAAAGAGGAGAGTGACTCTGAAGAGTATCGTAAATTAATAATCGATATTGACTTTGAAGAGAAAAATATTCTTCATAGAAAACACTCAACCAAAGTTCTAACAGAAGAAGAGATTGAGAAAAAAGCAGAATTTGATAAGCTTTCAAAAAATAAAGAAGTCATTAAAAAAGCTTTTATGGAGGTTTTTGAAGACTTTATTATTTAAAGGATATTAATGACAATCCCTGAAATTGTAAGCTCACTTAACCTTCAAACATATGAGTATTGTAATAAACAAAAAATCATTCAATCAAAAGACAGCCAAACCACTCCTCAAAAACTTAATGAAATTATGATAATTTCTGAAACTCTTGATAGTGAACAGATCTCATACACAATAGATCCTCAATCTAACTTTATAAACCTTTTTGACAATAAAATTTAATGGAGGATTTTTTACTTTTATTAATTGTTGGATTTGTAGGTGGAATTACTCCAGGTCCAGATATCTTATTGTTAATAAGAACTACCATTTTTAATTGTCTTAACGATGCTTTGAAAATTCTTTTAGGTGTACTTTCTGGGAATATCATACTTATAGCTATCATCTACTTTGGTCTATCATCTGTAAGTGAAATAAAGTTCTTAACCAATACTATACAGATAGTTGGAGGTACCTATCTTTTATACATTGCATATCAAATCTATTCCCATAGAAACGATTCTGTAGAACTTAAAAAGGAAAAAACAACAATAGGTTTCAAAGATGGTCTTATCATTAACCTAACAAATCCCAAAGCAATAATATATTTTATTGTCATTATCACACCTTTTTTAAATGAAGATTTTTTAGAGTTAAAAATTCTATCACTGATGATAGGAATTGTCACAGCTTTTTCCTTGACAATCTTTCTGGCAAATAAACTAAAAGCTAAACTAGTTTCTCCTAAGGTCATAATTTCAATAGATTATATTGCTGTTGTTGTCTTTGTCTTCTTTGGAGTTTCAATGTTTATAAATGTTTTTAATTCTTAACCCATCCTTAAAATATCATCTTAATGTTATTATTCAACCTCTTTACAAGGTCAATAAGATAACATTAAACTTCCTAGTTCTAGAAAGGGTTTTTGTTGTCTATAATCATCAAAAGTAGAGTCAATCTCTACAAATATATCCTACCATTAATCACTCTTCTTCTTGGATTTAGCATGTATCTTACTTTCGACTTAATTCAAAATCTTCAAAAAGAGTATCGCTACTCTCAAAAACTAAACAATCAAACAAAAATGATTGAATCAATTCTAATTGAAGGACTAACAAATAACTCCGCCTTAGGTGTTATTCTTCATGACAATTCAAGAGAAGATGTCAAAGATGTTTTTATGACATCTAAAAAAAAGATTAAAAATCTTGTTAACTACTGTATGACAAATAGTCAACACTACTATAATAGATATGTCGAACAGTATGGTGCTTATGCAACAACTCTTTTACAAATTCAAAAAAAAGTTGCCAAACAGCAACAATTAACAAAAGAAGAATATATTAGATCTGTAGAAGTATGGAAAGATCTAAAACTAAAACTAAAAAATATTTCAGATGAAATCCTTGCAGAGCAAGAATTAAGTGCCTATAGATTTCAAAACTTTATAGAGTCTCTTCTTTATAAAGTATCAATCTTGCTCTTTCTAATTGTTTTTTTAATTGTAGGTTTTTATGTCAATATCATCAAGTATAAAAAAGTAAACAATCAGCTCTATTTTGACTCTCTAACAGGTCTTCAAAATAGAAATGCTCTTTTGAAAAATATCAGAGACTACAATGCTAAAGGGCTGATGATAATTGATATTCTTAATTTTTCAAAAATTAACACAATCTATGGAGAAAAAGTTGGAGACATGGTCTTAATCCAAGTTGCTAACACTCTTTCAAAAATTGCACAAAAAGAGTGTTCAGTTCATAGACTAGGTGGAGATCAGTTTACTCTTTTAAACACTAAGCACCATCCTATTGAATACTGTCAAAACAACGGTCAAAAAATCATCAATGAGATAGAAAAAGCACCTATGAGAATCACTGTAGATGGTGAAAAAATAGATATTCTTGTCAATGCAGTTATTGGTCTTGCTAGAAACGAATCTGGAGAAAATATCTTAGAAAATGCAGATATGGCTCTAAGCTATGGAAAAGAACACAAAGAACCTTTTGTAATCTACTCTGATGAACTAGGTGTAAAAAAACACTACCAAGATGATATGCAAATAACTAAATTTGTAAAAAAAGCCATTGAGGAAGATAGAGTTATACCTTACTTCCAACCAATTATAAAAAAAGATTCAATCACCTATGAGTGCCTTGTCAGAATTACAGATGAAAGTGGGAAAATCATCCCTCCTAATGACTACTTGGATATCATCAAAGCTACAAAATACTATTTTGATATAACTCAAATAATGGTAGAAAAATCTATCAATATGTTCAAAGATAGTGAACACTGTTTTTCAATTAACCTATCGTTTCAAGATATTTCCAATAAACAACTTGTTGATTTTCTTGTGGATAAAATAAAAGAAAACCATATTGGCAATAGACTGATTTTAGAAATCGTTGAAAGTGACGCTATCGAAGATTTTGAACTGGTCAAAACCTTTACAAAAGATATCAAGAAACTAGGAGTAAGAATCGCTATTGATGATTTTGGAACTGGCTACTCAAACTTCTCAAACCTTCTAGATCTAAGTCCTGACTTTATTAAAGTTGATGGTTCGCTCATAAAAGACATTGACAACAATGAAAAGTCTTTTAGAATTTCGAGAACCATTGCAGAGTTCTCAAAGAACATGGATATAAAAGTAATTGCTGAATATATCCACAGCAATGAAGTTTATGACAAAGCTAAAGAAATAGGATTTGACGGCTACCAAGGTTTTCTTTTAGGTAAACCTAATTCTACATTAGAAACTACTGTTTTCTAGCCCACTTTTTAAAGAGTCTATGAGATCTAATATCAGATAAAACTTCTCTTTTTTGAACAATAGATCTGACTAACTCATTTGCTAGATAAGGAGAGAAAACAAAACCTCTACCTCCAATACCATTGATAATATAGAGTTCTTCATAAGTCGCATAATCACTCTCAGGAACTTTTGATCCTTTTTTGATATATGGGAACTTTTCCAGAGTAGATTTAGAATCAACAAGCTTTCCTACAATTGGAAAATAATCAATGCTGGAAGCTCTTGCTCCTCTTCTATGACCTAATACTTCTACATCTTCAAGATCTAAGACCTGCCCTGCTCTTTCCAGTAGTGTTTCAGTGTCTTCTTCCACTGATACTTTGTCATATTCTTCTTCGGTAGAAACTCTATGATGAGTTGCTCCAATGGACATAAAATTTTTTCCGTCTTTTAAAGGAAAAGTTGGGGAAATAGAGCATTTTTTGTGATAGTTATGTTTAACTACGGTTGAAGTAGAAATATTAATTCTTTGCCCCCATACTGGACGGACGTTTAGATATTGTTCATCTACTAGATCTGTTTTATACCCTGTGGCTAAAACGATACCTTTTGTTTTAATCTCATCATTAATAATCCAATGGTCATCTTTTCTGTCTAGTTTTGTTACCTTATAATTTAACTTAACATCGACATCTTTAGACAAGAACTCACAGATGCCAACGCTATTAATAAGAGTTCCTACAGGAAAGAAAACCCCTTCCCCTCTTGGTTCAAAATCAAAGTCTGTTATCTCATCAAAACTTCTCTTGGTTTTAATATCATTTGGAATTCTAAGGACCCCTTTATTGACAATAAGATCTGGAGCATTCTTTTTATAAAACTCCATAGTGAATTTCAAAGAATTTGTCAAAAGATCTTTAAAACGATTTGGTTTCCCTATCATCGGAGAAAGAAATGCTCCTGCTGCTCCACTTGCTTCTGGAGCTAAACAATCATTTTGCTCTAAAAGTGCAACCTTTCCCAACTCTTTATTTAGAAAATAAGAGGCACTACTTCCTGCTATTCCTCCACCAATAACAACATAATTGTACAACGACTAGATCTCCAGCAATTGAGCTAAAACTATAATGGCAATTAAAAAATAAAAAGGGAGTTTATGACTTTTGAAAACTAAAGGATCTATCTTTAAAAACTTCTGGGAAGCACCTCTAATTCCTAGCCAAACTCCCAAAAATGCTTTACAAAGAAGAATAATCTGAAAAGTACTCAGTCCCGATTGAGGATCAACCTCTCCAAAGACTTGGCTAATAAGGTATAGTCCACTAAGTACAGCAACAATCAAAGCCCAAGGAACTACCTTTCTTACATGAGACATAAATACTTCTCTGATTCTTCCATACTCTTCGTTCCCTAGATCTTTCTTCATCTTTGCAAAAAAAAGATTGTCAACAATAAGAAAACCACCATAGATAAAAGCTGAAAAAAGATGGATAATATGAATAACTGTGTAAGTCATTTGTTTTTTACTCCTCGGGATAATTTAGTAACTAAAAGACCAATTAAAGAGATAAGCAAGATTTTAAAATCGAGTTCTGAACCTTTGTGCATATTTGCAAAAGCTTCCGTTTTTGTAGCCTCTGCTCCCAAAGCTTGTGCTTCTAAAATAAATGGCGTATAAAAATACACAAAAAGTAAAGATGTACAGATAATCAAAAAACTAAAAGAGAATGTTGCCATATCTCTTTTTCCCATCTTAAAATCATATCCTTCCATAAGAAAAACATAAAAAGCAAGAAATATTAAAAAGTAATTTAATTTAATAAAAATCTGAGTCATAATAATTCCTGATTGGAATTTTGTTAAAAGATCTCCAGCCAGATAATCGTTGGCATTAAAAATCACAGGTGCTACAACAACCCCAGCAAATAAAATCATCCCAATAGCCATTCCTAATATTAGGATATACCCCACTGTTGCCCATTTTCTATAATCAATCTTCATAACACAACTCTTTCTTCACATAAAATTTAGCAATTTGAAAATTCGTATAATCAAATTCACTCTGAGCAAAAGGGATAACCTCCTGCCTCTTCTTACTCACAAATACAGAAGTAAAAATATATCCTACAATAAGAGCCCCAATCCCAAAATATAAACCATACATTAGATAGAAAATCACAAGTAAAATTAAGGGAAGAGTATTAAACAGAAAACCTATACCAATTGCTAAGTATCTGCACTTCTTATCTTCAAATTCAGGGACTACTTCAATATCGATCATAATTCTAACGACACAATCTCAATACCACAATCTACAAATTTTTTGTCATTAGTATAAATCACACTACAACCATTTTCTTTTCCACATAAACACTGCAATAGATCTTCGAGATCTTCATTCTTCTTTTTTGATAGAGCTACAGCTTCCTTCATTACCTTTTCTCCAAAAGACAATACTTCCCAATCTTCTAAAACAACATTTTCAATAAAGTCTAAAGTTGCCTCTTTATCTTTTGAAATATAATAAAGTGTGGTAATCATATCTTCTGAAATACAGATTGTTGTATCTTGGTAGATGAGTTTTTCTATTAATTCTAATGCTTTTTGATGATTATTTCTTGAAGAGTCTAAAAGATCTGCAACGATATTTGTATCAAGAAAGACTCTATTCATCTTTTAATTTCTCTTGTGAAACTTCTTTCTTTAGATCTTTTGAAGAAAGTTCATTAAACCTTGGTTCTATTGTGTTTTTTCCAGCAAACTTTTTAATCTTTTTTAACTTATCTTCTCTCTCTTTGTTAAGCTTATTATCGAGATATTCTTTAAACTCTTTGGCAAACTTAGGAGATATAAAAAGACCCTTTAGCTCATGAGACTTTTTGTCTTCAATCTCAACATAATCATACTGTGAAAGTAAAGAACTATTTCTTGTAAGATCTCTGATACTTGCTGTTGTAGTCATATGCTTCCTTATCGTCTTTTAGGTTATTGTAGCAAATTAATAGAATATTGCCACTTAATTTTATCTAGATTATTAATTTATTTCCCCGATTTTCGCCTATTACACTCCCTGTACAACATCTGGCAGTTTTTTTCATCTCTGACTTTAATTAGTCGGTATAGCCTTAACAATTTTTCTAAGAATAAAGTAAGCAAACTTATAAACTTTCATCACATCACTATTTGGCTCAACTTCACTATGAAAAAGTGCATTTCTTAAAGAATATGCTATCTCAACAAAACCTCTATAAATCCTAGTTTCAACTTCTTGTTGCTCACCAACTCCAAGTTCTTCAAACTCTAGTAATTTTCTAATATCATCTCTAAGATCCACACTATAAGTTTCTACATAACCAATTATTTTTTCTTTTATTTTTCTTTTTTGAGGTTCTGTAAGTTCTGTATTGTTTAAAATCTCATCTAGTTCTTCATATTTAAAAGGAGTGGAGGCTATTCCATTTACATTAAAAATAAACTTTTCTCCATCAATTGCCCTAATGAGATAATCTACTCTATTACGGTCATTATAGATCTCTGCAACTCTATGGTCATAGAGTTTTACCTTATTAAAAAGAATAAACTCTCCTCTATTTTCAATCTGTGCATTATCCAAAGCAATATGTAAAGATCTTAAATCATCTTTAAAATGCTTTCCATCATCAATTAAATTTCTAAACTTCCTTTGAATTCTTCCTTCATCTTTAATTTTTTTAATCTTGTCTATATCACTTAGATCTGGATATTTAGCCTTTAAATATGCATTAAAAGCAAAGTAAGCTTTTGAAAAATAAACATAATAGTCGATATCAATCATATCTCTGTAAATTTGGAATTTATGCATATCTTTTCCTTTTAGGAATTTTTTTTGCTAATTATTGTATAATTCAAAAGAGGGTGTCGGCTCAGACGATGACCCTCTTAAAATTTTCTGACCTTTTGAGGTTTAAACTCCCACAAACTAAAATAGAATGGTCTGTTGATCGTAAAATTCCCCATCAAACTATTTTTAAACCCATTGCAAAGACTTGTCTCTTTTAATCTCTCTTCTAGATAAAAACTTAGATCTGCTTTTGCTGTATCTTCTGGAGCTAATCCACAATCGATTTTATATCTATAGATAATAGAACCAATAAAGATATCAACAACTTGAATAAATAAAGAAGCATTAGACTCCAGCATACAGGCATTATCTACACTCTCAACTTTTCTAAGTTCATTTTCAAAATATTTCTCACTATTGTTCGGCTTTGTTAGATAATCAGCTAATATAGAGATCTTATCTCCATTAGAGTTGTTTTTAACAAGTGTCTTAGCAAAGCTAATTTGAGCTTCCCAAGTAGACGTATAAACGGAAGAGAGATCTAAATCTTTATGAGCTTTATCCAAAAGAACAGCAGAGAAATAAAACTTAGGATTATTTAGACAGTAATCAATTAGCTTCTTAGAGTGAAAAATATTATTCTTTGTAGTTCCTGCAAACTTAAACTCATAATCTTTTTTTCCTGTAGCATTAATAGCATTGTCTCTAATTTTTTTAAGATCTTCATAAAACAAAGAGGTATCTTCAAGCTTTAAAAGCCCTAATGCAAAAAATCTCTGGTTTGGATCGTTAGACAATACTCCCGTCTCATCCATAAACCCAAAAAAGTGTTTCATCTATTTTCCTCAACATATTTTAAAGCACTCTTTTCATCTTCTTCAATAGCAATTTCAACAGATCTTTTTGCTAACTCTAAAAGATTTTTTGATTCTTCTTTCAGCTTGAAGGATTCTTTTATTTTTGATTCTATTTGTGATTGGATAGTTTGCTCTATTAAAGGAATTAACAATTCCTTTAATGTTTCCTGATTTAATCTTTGTTGTACAGAGCCTCTTGAGAGTCTATCAATTAATAATCGATTATATTTTGAATTAAAAAATAACGTATAGACATAAGGATTTAATTCATCAGGTAATCTGAAGCAC
>JAOXRY010000041.1 GCA_025800305.1 Campylobacterales bacterium
GTGATTACATTGATATTGTTTGTAGTGGTGAGGATTGTAAAGAGTGTAAGATCTATGTTGATAACCAACAAATAGAGAAACAACCAGAACTTTTTAAAAAGCGACCAAAAGTTCATCGATTTGATGAAAATGGGTATTTAGAAGAGAAAAAATACAAGGATGAAATCTGTTTTACCTACCAGATTTTTTCAAATAACAGTAGTACAAATATGTTTTTAGAGTATGATTCAAAATATTATGTTTTTTACTCATCAATTAAGAAGACAGAAGAGTTTAATGATTATGATGAAGCATTAAAAGCGTATGATCCAAAAGATATTCTTCCTACAGAGAATAGTCACTTTTATAAAGATTAATATATTACAACTTAGGAGAAAGTCATATGACAAGAGAAGATGCATTTAAAGAATTTAAAGGTTATGAAGGAATAAGAAATGAGTTCTTTGCTTATTTAGATTCAAAAATTCCTTTTAAAGAAGGAACTAATTCCTATGATTTTGAAAAGGCAGAAAAATTAAATCCAGAAGAGATTTATGAGCTTTTTTTTAAATTAGATTATCAGGCAAGAAAGGTAAGAGGAGTTGGAATAGAACTTCTTAATGAGTTTATTCCTGAAGAAAAATAGTCTATAAAACTCTACCTTTTACTCCATTTCTACCACTCTCTTTTGTTTGGTAAAGATACTCATCAGCTTTTTCCATAGTTCTATCTAGGTTAGTTGTATTATCTGGAATGAAAGAGAGATATCCTAAAGAAATAGAAACATTTTTTGAAACTTCACTAGCTTTATGAGGGATTTTAAGATCTCTTACTTTTTCAACAACATAGTCAGCCATCAGTGAAGCATTACTACTGTCTTCACCAGAGATTAAAATACCAAACTCTTCACCACCAAGTCTAAAAACAAAATCACAAGGTCTTCTTAGGTTTGTTTTAAAGCAGTTGGCAACATCTTTTAATACATCATCTCCCATACCGTGACCATAAGTGTCATTGTATTTTTTAAAGTAGTCAATATCAATCATCATAAAAGTAAGGTGTTTTCTCTCTCTTTGGCATTTTCTAGCTTCTTGATGGAATATATCTGTAAAATGTCTTCTGTTGTAGAGTTTTGTAAGAGGATCTGTAATAGAAAGATCTCTTAATTCTTTTGCCATATTAATCAAAGAATCTTCATTTTTTTTAATACTTTTAACAATGAAGTAAGAAATTGTAGCAATAGAAATAGCCATAAAAAACAGTATTACACCTAAAATCATTAGAGTGTAGCTATAATTTTCATTAATCAGTGTTTTTTGAATATAAGCGTTATCAGTTTCGTAATTGATAGTTTTTTCTAAAGCTTTTGCCATTGGTTCTAGCCTATGGATGATTCTATTAAGGCTTACTTTTTTATTGTTAGAAATTGCAATTTTGATATCTTCAAAATAAAGAATTGTATTTTGAATAAGTGAGTCTACAAGTTTTACATTTTTAAGTTCTTTATCTGTCTTGTAAGAGTTCTTATAATATTTCCAATTATTGGCTATTTGGGTTTGTAGATCTTTGATGTTTTTAATTGAATTATCTGTTGTAAGGTTTCTATTTTGATAATTGATTGTCTCTTTTATTATATCTTCGTTGATGATTGTACTGATGTTTTTTAGTTTAACAACTTGCACATAACTACCAAAGTAGATTAAATCTATACTTCTTTTCATCTTTGTTGTATTGTCATAACCGACAAAAAGAACAAATGTAAAACCCATTACAAAAGTTGCTAAAAGAAGTGTAAGTTTATCTAAAGTAGAAAATCGTTTTATTTTAATCATTATTAATATTTTATAGTTTTAATGATAAAGACATAAGAATGTTAAATGTTTTTTGGCAGAGTTATTATAAACTTTGCACCGTTTAGAGTATTAGCAACTTTAAGTATTCCTTTATTGTGTCCTTCAATAATTGTCTTTGACATATAAAGTCCTAAGCCTGTTCCATGTTTCCCTTTTGTAGAAAAATATGGATTAAAAATTTTTTCTAGTGATTTAGGATGAATTCCTCCTCCATTGTCTTCTATACAGATCTCTATAGAAGAGTTATCTTCAGTAGAGGATATTTTTATTTGTCTATTTTGAATATTATTTTCAAGGAAGGCATCTTTTGCATTATTTAGGATATTTAAAAGTGCTTGAACAAATTCATTTTTAAAGACCTTTACAAAAGAGGTACATTGGTAGTCTTGGATGACTTGAATCTCTTCATCTTCAAAAGCATATTTTAAAAGTTTTAGTCCATCATTGATAACTTTTCTTACAAGAATGTTTTCTGCTTTTTTATCAGGTTTAAAAAAACTTTGGAAGTCCTCTATAGTGTCTGAAAGATAAGTTGTTGTATCAATTGTTTGATTGAGATTTTTAAGTAGTGTCTCTTCATCCAGTGTGCCTAGCTCTTTTCTCGTTAATAGATTTATCGCCATAACAGAAATAGAGTTAAGAGGTTGTCTCCATTGGTGGGCTATCATGCTAAGCATTTCTCCCATTGCCATAAGTTTGGACTGATGAGTAAGTATTTTTCTTTTTTCTTCATTTTCTTTTTGCTCTTTTTCCAATGAAAATTTCATCTCAATTTTACAAATAGTTTTTTCCAGTGTCTTAAAAAATTGCTCTTTTTTTATTGGTTTTAGTAAGTAACCATCTACTCCTAATTCGATAGTTTTAGTAAAAGTGGTAGGGTCATCTTTATGGGAAACTACTATTATTTTAACTTCTGGATTTTTCTTTTTAATTTGTTCTGTAGCATCTAAACCGTGAAGATTTGGAAGTTCTAAATCCATAATAACAATATCATACTCTTTCTCATTAAAAAGTCTAACAGCTTGGTTACCATCAACTGCAACATCAATAAAATGAAAAACCTGTTCCAGTAAAGTAAGAGTTATTTTTCGTAAAATTCTTTCATCTTCTACATAGAGAACATTAAGTTTTTTAGAAAAATTTAAGAGATCAATTTTTTCAAATATTACTGACATGTAAAACCTTTGAAAAAAATTCTACTAGAAAAAAGTGATATGAAAATTACTTCCTCTATTAATTAAGGATTACAAGAGAGAATAGTCTCTCTTGTAGTAAAGTAATTAAACTTTAGATTTTGAATCTTTCTAACTGTTTGTTAAGAGATTCTGTCATTTTATTTAAGTAACTTGAAGCTTCTGCTATCTCCTCTATACTTCTTGCATTTGAGGATGTGTTTTCACTTACTATTTCTACATTTCCTATGATTTCTTTTGCAGATAGTGTTGTTTCTTTAGATCTTTCTAAAGATGCTTCAGCTTCCACAACAGCATTTTCCATTACATCTGATGTTGTATTAATCAATTGCTCAACATTAACAGAGACATCTGCTAATTTTTGAATAGCAGTAGCATTATGATTCATTTGGGTTCCTGCATCCATAATAGATTGAACAATCACACTAATAGTTGAGTTGATCTCTGTAAGAGACTTTTGAGTTCTTTCTGCCAACTTTCTAACTTCATCAGCGACAACAGCAAAACCACGTCCATGTTCACCAGCACGGGCTGCTTCAATTGCTGCATTAAGGGCAAGAAGGTTTGTCTGTTCTGCTATATCTGAAATAACTTCTAGGATACCTTTTACCTGCTCAGCATCTTGAGATAATTGTCCTAATGAGTGTGCCAGTTCTGTCTCTTGTTCAGAGCTTGATTGAATTTGTTCAACCATATTCAAAATATTATTTTTAGCTTGTGATAAGTTGTCATTAGCTCCTATAAGATTTTCTTTTGTTGTATTTGAATCACTGATAGATCTTTCTAATGCATCTTCTACACTCTTCCCTTTTCCATAAGCATTCTTAACAAGTTCTGTAGACTTTTCTGCTTTTTGTCCAACATTTAAAGTAGTAGAACTTAACTCTTCTGATATAGCCATGTTTTCAGTAGAAATTTTATTAGCATCTAAAATAATTTCATGAACTTTTTCAATAAAATCATTCATATACTTGGAACTTTCTCCAATTTCATCTGTAGAGTTAACAGGAAGTCTTACTGTAAGATCTCCTCCTTGAGAACTAAGGTTTTTCATTGTTGATTTAAGATCATCAATTGGCCTTAAGATAAAAGCTCTTGTTGTTAAAACTGTTAATCCAACAGCAGCGAGAATAACAACAAATACAGAAAGTAGATTACTTACTGTAGCATTGGAGATCTCTTCACTTGCATTCTCTTTCATTTCATTGACATCTCTTTCGATATCATCTATATATACACCTGTACCAACAATCCATCCCCAAGGTTTAAATACTTCTATGTAGGAAAGTTTATCAACAGGTTTGTCAAAACCAGGTTTAGACCACTGATACTCAACAAATCCTTTTCCTTTCTCTTTCCCTTTTTTTACCATTTCTACAAAAAGAGCTTTTCCATTGGGATCTTTAACCCCTAATATATTTGTTCCATCAAGTTTAGGTTTGATAGGGTGCATTTTCATTACACCTTCTAAATCATTAATCCAGAAGTAGTTTTTGTGTCCATTTCCAAATCTCATGGCAAAAATTGTTTTTAACGCTTCTTTTTGAACTTCTTCAGTGACATTATCAACATATGCCCCTGTACCTATAACCCATCTTAAAGGTTTAAAAAGAACAACATAAGAGATTTTATCTTGTGGTGTATCAAAACCTGGTTTACTCCATTGGTAGTCTACAAAACCTTCTCCATCATCTTTAACTTCGTTAACCATTTCGATGAAAAGAGGTTTTCCATTAGGATCTTTTACTCCACCAATGGCCTTTCCGTCAAGTGAAGGTTTTATTGGGTGCATTATCATGTTAGGATCCATATCATTGATCCAGAAATAGCCACTTTTCCCATATCTTGCATTTTTAACTATTTTTTTCAGATTATTTTGAAGCTGTTTAGAAGATTGCTTAGTTCGATTTTCAACATAATAACCTTTTAAAACAGAAACTAAAGATTCCATTTGAAGTTTTAATTTTTTCTCTACTTCATGTTTAATTTTATCTTTCGATGTTCTAGCATAAAAGGACTCAATTGTCTTTTTTGCAATTAAAACGTTGTCTTCTAAGATCTCTTTTTTAGATTGAAAAATCTTTTTTTCATATATATTGATGTTACTATTAGTAGCATGAGTTATTGTTCTAATTTGGAAAAAAGTTAAGATAACTGATACGACAAGAAGTGGTACTAGGCTTAGGATTAGTACTTTCTTCATTACTGGAAGGTTGTTAAACATTAGGTTCCCTTAATAAATATCATAAATCATGATTGAGACTATCTAACAATCATAGCAAAAAAGTAGCTTAAACACAAAAATAATTTTTTTTGCTACAATTCATACTTAATAAGATAAATTAAAGGTTAAAGTAATGGGAAAAATATTAGTTTTACTATTAGTGACTGCTTCTTTTTTAATGAGTGCAACAAACAACAGTTGCTCCTTTAAATTTGAGACAGAAAAAAGCAAAGTTGTTTTGCCAATTGGTTATTACAACAACTATATCAAAGGAAAAAGAACATCTAGTCCTAAATATATTTACTCTACAGTAAGTATTAAAGGAATCGATAGTGGTTATACTTATTGTATCGCTACAGTAGAAGGTGGGAAAAAGACATGTTTAAATAACTTTAGTGAACTGGTTGAAAATAGTAACATTAAACCTATCACTTTAGATGGAAAAGATAATACGTACTTCATGGTAAAAAATGAAAGTGTTTCTATTGATGTTTTAATTCCAGTAGTTAACAAATACGTAAAAAATGATAAAGTTGAATTGACACTTTTAAAATATAATCCAAAAGGGATTGTTGATGTTTGTAATCAACCAAGTAACAACTTATCAGTGGCATTTAAAAAATTCCAAGTTGATTATTCATTGACACAAAAAATTGTAGAAAGTGAGTCTTCAAAACCTGCTTTAGAAGTTGGATTAACGATTAAAAATCCAGACACTACACCAATTATTATTAGTGATATTTTTTCTGGTGCATTACATAAGAGTGTTAGTGGGGCAGATAATTTAACACTAAAAGTTAGTAAAGAGAATATGGCTGGTTTTTGTCTATCGATGGAGAGTGATCCAGATGACTCTTCTTTAAGAGATGGAGAAGATTATTTCTGTAGAACGATCTCTTTATCACAATCAACAAATAAGAAAGCTTTAAAGATCTCTAGTAATTTTAAAAATAAAAAATTTATTCAGTTACAAACTTGTAAAGGAAAATTTTGCCAAGAACCACATAAAGCTTTAGGTTCTAATGTAGCATTAGCTCTTAAAAAAGCTGGTTATAACCTAAAAGTTCAAAGTGGTAAAAAGGGTTCTTATATTTTAGTTGGTCCTTTTAGTGATAAACAATTCCCATTAGAATTAAAAAAAGTAAAAACAATTGTTCCAAAAGCTAAATCTTTTTAGCACTATCTTGTTAACTCTTCCTGTAGTTTTCTACGGGAAGGGATTAAAGTATGAGAATACTATAGAGAAAAAGGCCAGTAGGTATTACTACAACATTACTGTCCATAATAAATCAAAAACATCTATCAAAATAGAAGAGTTAAAAAAAACTCTATATCCAAATAATAAGGTTAAAAAGGGAGTCAATACTCCTATTTTAACTGTCTGTAAGCAAGATACATGTCTAGTATCAGAACTTAAAAAATTCAGATTAAATAACGTAAAAACAATCCTTTTAGATGGTAGTAAAACAGACTATATAGTTTTAGAGGTTTGTGAAAGTAAAGAGAAAGCATGCCGTCAACCTCATAGAAAATTAGGTTCAGAAAAAACAACATCTTTAATTAAAAGAGGTTTTAAAATCCATTATTGGAGAAACCCTGATGAAAAGTTGATTGTTGTTGGGCCTTTTAACCCAGAAAAAGTTGAAGGCCACTTACGTGGCCTTCGAAAAGACTTTCCAAAGTCTTATATCTATTAATCCGCTGATGTTTGGATGTCGATAGACTCTGAACTAAGTGAGTTGTTTTTTGGATCCCCTTTGTATTGTAAAGTTGTATCTTTACCAATACCAATAATAAATCCATCACCAACTGCAACTGTATTTTTATAGTTTCCAGCTAATTTTGTTGGAGACTTTACAACTCTTCCTTTGTTTGCTGAGATCTCTTTAAATTTATTTGCTCCCCAGCCCCAGAAGTTTCCATCTTTATCAATACCAACAGCGCTGCTTCCACCGACAACTATTTTATCCCAGTTGTTTTTAGATTGAATCATTTTTGGCTTTGAAACTTTTTTTGTATCTCCATGACCTAAGATACCGTACTTGTTGTCACCCCAAGACCATAATGTTCCATCTTTTTTAATTCCATAGCTACTAGAAGCATATGTTGTAATCTCTTTCCAATTACTGTCACTGCCAATTTTATGAGGTTTTGGAAGTGCTAAAGATTTTGTAACACCAAGTTGTCCAACACTGTTAAC